>CBDUXS010000041.1:0-8477 GCA_965371255.1 uncultured bacterium | reverse complement strand
CAGGCGGCGGGAGACGCGGAGCAAACGATCGCGACCCTCGACGAGCCGACCCGGCGCGAGTTTTACTCTCTGTTCGGGAGCGATCCGCTGGGCCTTTCCGAACGGCCCGTCAATGCGGCTCAGTACGTGATTCCGCGTGAGATGAACGATCACGTGGAGCGCTGGATCGAGTTTTTCACGACGGGCAAGGGTCGGGACCGGTTCGCCATCTATCTGCAGCGCGCCGGTCGGTATGAAGACATGATCCGCAAGAAAGCGCACGACGCGCAGCTTCCCGAAGACCTGCTCTACCTGGCCATGATCGAGAGCGGGATGAACCCGAATGCCTACAGCAGGGCGCGCGCGGTAGGCCTGTGGCAGTTCATCAAGAGCACGGGGCGTGCCTACGGGCTGGAGATCAGCTACTGGATGGACGAGCGTCGTGACCCGTTCCGGGCCACGGACGCGGCGATTGCACACCTGGGCGACCTGTACGAGCGGTTCGGTTCCTGGTACCTCGCGGCAGCCGCCTACAATGCAGGGGCGGGTCGGGTGAGCCGAGGCATCCGGCGCACCGGTTCCGACGATTTCTGGGATCTTGCCGATGCCCGCGTGCTGCGACGCGAAACCAGAAACTACGTGCCGAAACTTCTGGCTGCGGCCACGATTGCCAGCAATCCCGACGAGTATGGCTTCGGCGACGTCGAGCCCCTGCCGCCACTGGAATTCGACATCGTGCATGTGCCGGACGCCACGAGTTTCGACGTGCTGGCCGATGCTGCGGCGACGACCGAGGCGGAAATCAAGGATCTGAACCCCCAATTTCTCCGTCATGTGACACCGCCGGATCGCGAAGTCGAGCTCAGGGTTCCCGTCGGCCACGCTGAAATATTCACGACGAACTACGCCAGGGTCCCGGCCTCAGAGCGGGTCACGTGGTTGGAACATCGCGTGACGCGCGGCCAGACACTCGGCGCGATCGCAAGGCGCTATGGCACGTCCGTCACCGCGATTCGCGCCGCCAATGACAACGTGAATCCCCGACGACTGCAGATCGGACAGCGACTCGTAATTCCGAGGTCACGGGCGGCGCGTGTGGCCAGTGCGGGGTCCGGCGCGACGTCCACTGCTCAGAAGCAGGTCCCGCTGGACGGCCCGTTGACCATCACGGTCCGCCGCGGCGATACTCTGTGGGCACTGGCTCGCCGCTACGGCACGTCGACAGGTAGTTTGATGACGATGAACAGCCTGGGCTCGTCGGTGATTCGACCCGGCGACCGGATCACGGTCCGCCGCTGATGGAACCGTCACGGCGGTACACTCGTTTTGTGAGCATGAGAGCGTTGAACAGCACGAATTCAGTAGCATGCTGGTTGTATACCGGCTCCCCACGGGGAGCCGCGGAGACCGCTACGGACTGAGCCGCCGCTCGTCCGTCGCCGGAGTCCGGCCCCCGAGGAAATCCCTCGGGGGCATTTTTTTGTGTATCGTTACGGGAGCCATGACCTGTGCCAAACCTGATCGGGATACGCGGCGCCGTCCGAGTCGAGCGCAACGACGCGGACATGATCGCGAGTGCCACGCGCGACCTGCTGCGCGAAATCCAGCGGCGAAACGGCCTCACCCCGGACGCCGTCGTATCGGGGCTGTTTACGATGACCCCGGACCTGAACGCGGACTTCCCGGCCCGCGCGGCCCGTGAGCTTGGATGGTCGGACGTCGCGCTGCTGGGAGCCCAAGAAGCTGCCATTCCCGGTGCGCTGGATCGCGTAATCCGAGTACTGCTGCACGCGTGGCTGGACGGTCCGGCGCAGCACGTCTACCTGGGTGATACGGCCGCCCTCAGACCGGATCGTTCGGGCCCGGCGCCGGACAGAAGTGGGGCGGGGGCAGGGCGATCGGGAACGGCGCTGATCGTGGGCCTGGGGCTGATCGGCGGTTCCATCGGCCTGGCGTTGAAACGACACGGACCGTTCGAGCGACTGCTCGGGTTGGACTCAGACCCCACCGTGGCCGCGCAGGCACTCGCTCTTGGTGTGGTGGATGCCATCGCTCCGTCCCTCGAAGAGGCGGTCGAGGGCGTGTCGGTCGTTCTGCTTTGTGTTCCTTCACATCGAATCCCGGAACTCGTCAACCGTTGTGGTCGACTGGCGGAGCCGGGTACGGTCGTGTTGGATACCGGCAGTACGAAAGCGGACGTCGTGGAGGCGATGGACGCTCTTCCTCCGACCCTTCGCGCGGTCGGTACCCATCCGGTCGCGGGCTCCGACCGATCGGGACCCGGAGCCGCCCGAAGCGACCTGTTCGAGGGCCATCGATGGATTCTCTCGCGCACGAAGCGTACGGACGAGCGCGCCCTCGAAACGGCTGAAGCGGTCGTCCGGGCGGCAGGCGCCGAGCCCGAGTGGATGGACGCCGATACGCACGACAACAGTGCCGTAGCAACGATTCAGCTGACGTACCTGCTGTCAGCCGCTCTGGCGAGTCATCTGGGCGGAGAAACGGGTCCAGCGAGAGCGCTTGTCGGCCCGGGAGCCAGGGGCATGCTCAGATTGGCGCGGTGCGAGCCGACCGTAATGGCCGGGTTGCTGAAGCCGGTATGGGAACGGGCCCGGGGCGAAGTGAGAGGATATATCCGCGCACTCGAAGACGTCGTCGAAGCACTCGATACGGCGGAATCCGCCGATCGGATGGCGGACGTGCTGAGCAAACGGTGTCAGACGGGGAGCAGCGTGTCCGATCCGATCCGCGGCGGTCCGGCGATAGGATAGACGGTCGCGCCCCGCGTCTCGCGGATCGCGTTCCGGGGATCCACAACGATGGACGCGTGCTCGGTCACGAATCCGTAGTCTACGATTCGGTGGTCGGTCGTGATCACGACGACATCCACCGAGGCCAGGCGGTCTGCCGACAGATCCTGAGACTCCAGCAACGTCTCGTCGAGCCGAACCTGAGCCACGTAGGGGTCGTGATACTCGACATCGGCACCGCGATTCAAGAGCAGTTGGGCGATATCGAAAGCGGGACTCTCCCGCACGTCATCCACGTCCGGCTTGTAGGACATGCCGAGCAGAAGCACACGGCTGCCATTCAACGGCTTCCGCACACGATTCAGCGCCTCGCTGACACGTTCGACTACGTAGCGTGGCATTTCCGCGTTGATTTCGGCGGCGAGCTCGATGAAACGCGTCCGGTAATGAAGCGTCTTCATCTTCCAGGCCAGGAAGTGCGGGTCCACCGGAATGCAATGCCCGCCCAGGCCGGGGCCCGGGAAGAACCTCATGAATCCAAAGGGCTTGGTGGCAGCGGCGTCGATCACTTCCCACACGTCGATCCCCAGACGGTCGGAGATAACGGCCATTTCATTCACCAGACCGATATTCACGGCCCGGAATGTATTCTCGAGGATCTTGGCAAGCTCCGCGGCCTCCGGCGAGGAGACCTCGACAATCGTCTCGAGAGCTTCACTGTAGAGCGCGACCGCCAGTTGGTGGCATTTCGGAGTAAGCCCGCCGACGACCTTCGGTGTGTTCTCGATGTGCCAGTCCGGGTTGCCGGGATCGACACGCTCCGGACTGAACGCCAACCAGAAATCTTCACCCGCGACGAGGCCGGATTCCTCAAGCTTCGGCAGGACCATCTCCCTCGTTGTGCCCGGGTACGTTGTAGACTCGAGAACTACCAGCTGGCCCGGGCGGAGGTGCTCCCTTACGGCCTCCGTCGCCGTCAGGATATAGGACATGTCCGGGTCGTCCGTCTTGCTCAATGGCGTGGGCACGCAGATCACGATCGCGTCCGCTTCCGCCAGCCGACCCGGCTCGCCGGTCGCCTCCAGCGCTCCGGCGGACGTCAGGGCCGCGAGCCGCTCGGAGGTGACGTCGAGGATATGGGAGCACCCCGAATTGATCCCATCCACGACCGTCGGGCTGATGTCCAGACCGATCGTCGAGAACCCGGCCTCGGCAAAGGCGACACCGAGCGGCAGACCCACATATCCAAGACCGATGACGCCTATGACGGCATCGTGGGATTGAATCCGGGAGAGGAGGTCTGCGTGTCCGGACACGGGTGAGTGGCTTACTCCGAACCCAGGATCTGGCGGGCGTAGCCATTGGCCGGATCTTCGCCGCGCAACATGAGCGAACTCACGACACCCGGACCCCGATTGTAGGCGAGCAACGCGATCCGCGCGTCGCCATACTGATCGAGGAGCATCCGAAGATAACGAAAACCCAGTCGCAGATTCGTGTCCCGGTCGAACAGGTCTTTGTCCGATACGCCGGGCTCCAGCCAGGCGGCGGTGCTGGGCATGACTTGCGTGTAGCCGATGGCGCCCACCGGACTGATCGCCCGCTTGCGGAACGACGATTCCGTGGCGACGAGACGAAACGCCATGTCAGGGCTCAGGTCTTCACGCCGGGCCGCATCATGAATCGCATCCGCAAGGTCCGCCGGAATGCGAAAGTCCGTCGAGTACTTCTGGACCCGCTCGAACTCATCGACTTCGCTCTCGAGCCGGGACACGTCGCTCAGCGCATTCATGGTCTCGGCCCTTGCCTCTACGACCTGGATCTCCAGTGCCCGGACATGCGGCGTCATCGCCGCGCGGGTGCCTGCCATCGTGAGCGCCGCCACGCCGAATCCCGCCAGCAAGGCGAGGACGAGACTTCGTCGTTTGATCGCCGCGCGCGTCGCGCTCGGCATGCTGTCCAGCGGCGCCGCCGGAGCGGTTCCAGCCAGATCGTTGGATCGATTTGACACCATCATCTATTTGTCTCCTGCTCTCTGCTCTCAATTCTATCGGCCGACATCCGGCCCTAACCGGAAGCGTCGTCGGGCCTTCGCCAGACGCCGCTCCTGCCACCTTGTTTAGTGACCAGCCAAATCTCGCTGATCTCCATGCCGCGGTCCATACCCTTGCACATGTCGTACACGGCAAGCAGTCCCGCACTCACGCCGCACAAGGCTTCCATCTCAACGCCCGTGCGGGCTTCCACCGATGCCTCCACCGAAATGCGAACACCCGGCAGATCCGAATCCATCTCCAGTTCCACCACCACCGAGTCTAACGGCAGGGGATGACAGAGCGGGACCGTATCCGCGGTCCGCTTGGCGCCGCCGATTGCGGCCAGCCTTGCGACCGCCAACACGTCTCCCTTTGGTATCCCGCCTGCCTGTATGGCGGTCAATGTCGCGGGAGCCATGCGAATTACTCCCGTGGCCCTCGCATGACGTCGAGTCATGGGCTTCTCGCCCACATCGACCATGCGGGCGTTTCCCCGCTCATCCAGGTGTGTCAACCCATCGGCATCCATGAACGCTCCCGTTACCCGTGCCCGGAGTCCGCGTTCCGGCTTCCGGCGACCTGAGGCCGCAACTCACGGGCCAGATCACTTAACAGAACGGCTGCGATAGCCTGCGGGTTTCCGTTGCCCGCAGCGGCCGAATGTGCCTGCTCCACATGGTCGAGAGCGGAAAGAAGCCGTTTCGTCGCAACACCGCGAATCTCCGGCAGCCGGTCGGGAGTGTCGGAGTGCCACATGGAGTCAACAGCTCCAACCTGAAAAGTGATGCATTCACGCAACACTTCTTCGATCCTGCCAAGCGTCATCGAGAAGGCACCGCGAGCCCCGCTGACGGGAAATGCAACAGCCGCTGCCAACCGGTCAGCCACGGATCCGGAAAGCGCGGTTTGTACGAAACCCCAACCTTCCTCCGCGTCTTCCGGCTCCGCATCCGCCATCCGCAGAGCCAGGCCCACGGCTCCCTGGCTCTGACGTGCCAGCGACCGGGCAACTGCGGGATTCATTCCGACTTCGCGCGTGAGAAACTGCTCGGCCACCGCCGGATCCGGCGGTGTGACCCTGACGGCGAGAGCCCGCGACCTGATCGTCGGAAGAAGCTCGCCAGGACGGCTCGACGTCAGAACAATCAGCGTGTCAGGAGGAGGCTCCTCCAGCAGTTTGAGAAACGCGTTGGCCGCTTGCTGGCTGGCGGCCTGAGGGACCATGCGCTCGGCATCACCGATCAGGAACACGGAGGATTGGCCGATCGCCGGCCTCCGTGTCGCACGCGACCGGATTTCTTCGACCATAGCCATGTAGATCGCGGCGGATGGTTCGGTGGATGCCACGCCGAAGGGTTCCTGGCGCCGCAGTTCGAGAGCGTCCAGACGGGCCTCCTCGAGGAGTTCCCGCCGCTTCGCGGGCGTCCGGTTTCCACCCGGGGACGGGAGCGGAAAGAACCAATGAACATCCGGGTGTCTCAGGCACCCCACCATCCTGCACGCGGGACAGCAGCCACATGGCCGCTCCGTCTCCTCCGACTCGCACAGAACGAGTGCGGCGATCCATAGACCGAGGCGCTGCTTGCCCACGCCGTCGGGCCCATGCAGCAACAGACTCTGCGGCAAGCGTCCGGCCTCCGCCGCAACCCGGAATCGGCGCTGGAGCTCTTCATGGCCGCACAGGGGAGGAAGGGCGCTCACGAGCGACTCCTCAGCCAGCGTACGGGATCGACCAGCCGCGGATTGTTGTTGCCGTCGGGCTCGTAAATCTGAAACTCGACGTGGGTCCCCTCGGGTGAGTTTCCGTCGCCACCGACTCCTCCGAGTACCTGGCCGGCGACGACCTGATCGTCCATCCGAACGCGGAGGTCCTGCATGTACAGGTAGACGGACCAGTACCCCCCGCCGTGGTCGACGATCACCGTCTGGCCGAGTAGATCTCGCGAGCCGGCCCATGCGACCTGGCCGGCCTCCACGGCCCGTACGAGAGTGCCGCGGGCGGCACCTATCCCGATTCCGTCCCAACGGCCTTCGCCGCTCCCCTTCGGTTGCTCGAATCGGTATACGACGGTGCCTTCGACGGGCCAGCGCAATTGGCCAAGGTCGGAAGTCTTGAGGGCCGATTCCGTCGTCAGGCCGGCGAGACGTTCGGCTTCGCGTCGGGCCCGCTCGAGGTCCGCGAGCAGGCCGGCGAGACGCCGCTCGTCAGCCTGCAACTGGTCGAGTCGACTTTCGGTTTGTGACACCCTCGTCTGGACATTCCGGATGCGTCGTCGCCGTTGGTTTTCCAACAACTCCAGATCCGACACTTCTCTTCTTTTCTCGCCCCGCAATGTTTCCAGGCGGGCGTACTCGCCCGCGAGCAACTTGCGCTGTTCGGATAAGCGCTCGGCGAGCGTGCGCACGTCTTCGACGAGCATCCGATCGTATCGGGCGACGAGGTGAAGATACTTGTAGCGACTGATCAGATCACCGAATGAGTGGGACTCGAGCAAGACCTGAAGCGTGTGGGCGCGGCCTCGCTGGTAGATGTTTCTCAGTCGCTGCTCGAGTTCCGTATGCCGGATCGCGTATTCATCGCGCGTGGCCAGCAGGTCGCGCGTCGCCGCCTCGACCGTGATTCCATAGGCATCGATCTGCACGTCGAATTCCGCGAGCGCGCTCGTGGAAGAACCAATTCGCGCCTCGATGTTGCGGATCTCGTCACCCATGGTGCGTATCTGGCCGCGCATCTGCGTGGCCTCGCGTGTGAGTCGCTGTTGCTCTTGCCGGATTTCCTCGAGCCGGTCCTGACTGCGTTCGATCTGATCTTCGATTCTTGCCTGGGCCGAGGTCGTAGAGGGAATGAGGGCTCCGAGGACGATCGCGAGGATCCCGATGCGGCGAAGATCAAAACACATCGATCTTCTTCAGTTCGATTCGGACGGCCCGGGCGGCGGCCAGCATGCCCAGCAGCGTGGCGACGACAAGACCGGCCCCGACCCACCACGCCGGAACCCACTCGAGCGGGAGCAATGCTCCGTCGACGATTCGGTAGGCGCCCCAGGTCAGCAGCAGGGCCACGAGGCCCCCAAGCAGGCCGGTAAACAGTCCTTCTGCGAGAAACGGCCTCCGGATGTAGGACTCGGTGGCGCCGATCGTCTTCATGATCGCAATTTCCCTTCGGCGCGCGAGGATTGCCATGCGGACGGCGATCCCGATGAGCAGCACCGCGCCGACCGCAAAGGCCGCACCCAACAGCAATGCGCCGCCGCCCACGATACGGCGTACCCGGTACAGTCGGTCTACCCACTCTCTGCCGTATCGGACTTCTTCAACGAATTCATACGCGGAGAGGCGGAGTGCGACTCGCTCCGCGTCAGTCGGTGTTCTGGAGCCGTCCCGAAGCTGGATGACCAGGGAGGCCGGAAGGGGGTTCACGTCGAGATCCGAGAACACATCCGAGAACTCGGTAAGCTCGCTGGAGGCCCGGAACAGCGCCTCGACTTTCGACACGTACGTCACCGCCTCGACCTCCGGATACCCCTCCACCTCCGCGCCCATGACTCCGACCAGCTCCTCATCGACACTGTCGTGCAGGTAGGCCACGATCTCGACCCGTGACTCCACGCCAGACAGCGTCAGGTCTACATTGAAGCCGGCGACCCCGAACAGTCCAACGATGAACAGGCTCACGCCGATGGCCGCGATCGACAGACCGCTCAGCAGCGGG
>CBDUXS010000040.1:0-8585 GCA_965371255.1 uncultured bacterium | reverse complement strand
GTCCGCCCTCGCCGCCGCGAGCCCAGATATCGCACGGCGCCACGCGGACGCCCATCTGCTCGCACAGGGCGACCACCGCGGCAATCTCCTCCTCCGTGTCCGCCGAGAACTGGTTGACGGCCACGACCGGCGGCACACCGAACTGGCTCACGTTCTCGATGTGTGCCCGCAGGTTGTCGAGGCCCGCCCCGAGCCCTGCCGGACCCGAGTCGCCCGACTCTGCGGTCGCTTCGTGGTGCTTCATCGCGCGGATGGTGGCCACAATCACGGCCGCCTCGGGCCGCAGACCTCCCATGCGGCACTTGATGTCGAAGAACTTCTCCGCCCCGAGGTCGGAGCCGAATCCGGCTTCGGTGATGACGATGTCACCGAGCGCCATTCCGGCCCGCGTGGCGATGAGAGAGTTGCACCCATGCGCGATGTTGGCGAACGGCCCGCCATGAATCAGCGCAGGACCCCCTTCGAGCGTCTGGACCAGGTTTGGCGCCAATGCATCCTTCATCAGCAAAGCCAGGGCCCCCGACACGTTGAGATCGCCGGCCCGGACCATGGAACCATCGGATCGTGTGCCAAGGACGATCCGTCCGACCCGCTCCTCGAAATCCGGCAGGTCAAGCGCGAGGCAGAAGATCGCCATGATCTCCGAGGCCGCGGTGATCGACCAGCTTTCTTCGCGCGGGACTCCGCCCAGCGGTCCTCCGAGACCGATCACACAGGACCGAAGCGCCCGGTCGTTCATGTCGACAGCGCGCTTCCAGTTGATGCGCCGAAGGTCCAGACCGAGCGAATTGCCGCGCTGCAGATTGTTGTCGAGACAGGCGGACAGCAGCGAGTGAGCTGAGGTGATCGCGTGGAAGTCGCCGGTGAAATGCAGGTTGATTTCGTCCATCGGCAGCACCTGCGAGTACCCACCACCAGCCGCACCGCCCTTGATTCCGAATACCGGACCCAGTGACGGCTCACGAAGACACAGCATCGTCTTGTGGTTGAGTTTGCAGAGAGCCTGGGCAAGCCCCACGGCTACGGTAGACTTGCCTTCCCCGGCCGGGGTCGGCGACATCCCCGTGACGAGCACGACCCGCCCGTCGAGCGGCCGACCCTCAAGTGCTTCGGGCCGCACCTTGGCCACGTGGCTCCCATACGGCCGCAAATCGTCCGCCGTCAAACCGATCTCGGCGGCAATATCGACGATCGGCCTCAACCGGGTGCTTTGTGCAATTTCAATATCCGTCGGCATTCCTCGGCCTGTCTATTGTTGGTTCCGGGCTTCACGAAGCCTGTTGAAGAACTGGGCGAGCCGCGTTACTAGCTGCGCCCCGCAATCTCCGCGAGCAATTCATCACGCGTCACCGGTACGGCACCAAGCCTGGTAACTTCGAGGCCCGCCGCGATCGTCGCCAGCAGGGCACCCTCCGCGAGCGTTCCTTCGCCAACCAGCGCAGTCGCGATCACAGCCAGCACTGTATCTCCCGCACCCGTGACATCGAACACTTCCCGGGCAAGAGAAGGCACGCGGAGTACTTCGTCGATGTCGGCGCCTACGAGCAGCATGCCCCCCTCGCCGAGCGTAAGCAGCAGATTGCGGGCCCCGAGTCGTTCCAGAATCGGACCCAGATCCGTGGTCTCGATCGCCGCCTGCTCGACGCCGAGAGCCGCCGCAAGTTCCCGGATATTCGGCTTGAACACGTTGGCGCCCTGAAAGTCGAAGAAGTGCCGCAGTTTCGGATCTACGATCGAGGGCACACCGAGTTCCGCGGCACGCGCCAGGAGACGCTCCGAAAGCCTTCCGCTCAACACTCCCTTGTCGTAGTCCTGAAACACCAGCACGCTACTCGACTCGAGTGCCGCTTCCGCCCGTTCGAGCAGAGCGTCCACGGTGTTGGACTCCAGCGGGGCGCCGGATTCATGGTCGATTCGGAGCATCTGCTGATGCCGGGCCAGCACGCGTGTCTTCTGTGTCGTGGGACGTCCGGGCGTGACCACGAGATCGTCCGCCGAGATGCCTGTCCGTCCGAGTTGCTCTCGCAGCGACTCCCCGGCGGGATCGTCGCCTACCGTCGTGATCAGCCGGCAAGGGACTCCCAGCGCAACCATGCCGGCGGCGACATTCGCCGCCCCGCCAAGCGCCAGACTCTCATCGTCCACCCGAACCACCGGTACGGGAGCCTCGGGCGAAATCCGATCGACGGACCCGGAAATATACCGATCCAGCATGGCGTCCCCGATGACGAGCGCATTACTCTGAGCCGCCCGGTCGAGTAAGGCTCGGGAGGCTGCAAGGTCGGGATAAGAGAGTTGGCTCGACACGTTTGCCTTGCGGTGAATCTGAATCGCCGGTAACCTGATATCCCGGCTCTCAAGCGCTGTAACGCGTTGCCGGAACACGCGCTCGGAGATCGGGACGCTGCTGTTGCGGGGCAACCTAGCGATGGAACCGAACGGAGTCAAAACGGTCGGAACGGACCTGCTGGCATGAACTTTTTCAAGGGCCTGGCCTCTGTCGCCCGGTATCCGGTCGACAGGGTCCGCCTACTCGCCTGGCACGTGCAGGGTTGGGTCGGACTTGGCGGTCGAACGCTCGCCGGTCTCGTCACAAGACCGTTCTACGCTCGCGACACCGTAGTCCAACTCGACTCCATCGGCGTTGGCTCGCTCGGAATCGTGTTCCTCACGGGACTGTTCACCGGAATGGTCCTCGCCCTCCAGTCCGCCGTCGAGATGGAGAGATTCGGCGCAACCATCTATATCGGTCGTCTCGTGGCGGCGAGCACGGTTCGGGAGCTGGGGCCCGTGCTGACCGCCTTGATGGTCAGCGGCCGGGCGGGCTCCGGAATCGCCGCCGAATTGGGCGCCATGCGGGTCACGGAACAGATTGACGCGCTCCAGACGATGGGCGTCGACCCGGTCAGGAAGCTCGTGGTTCCCAGATTCGTCGCCTGCCTGATTGCCCTTCCCTTGCTCACGATCGTAACGGACATCGTGGCCATTCTTGGCGGGATGCTGATTGCGGTGGTGAAACTCGGACTCACGCCGGAACTGTACATGCGGTCCGTCTACGTGACGCTGGCGCAGACCGGGTTCGTCTTCCGTTACGTACCGATCGATTTCGTGATGGGCATGGTCAAGCCGCTGTTCTTCGGCGCCATCATCGCGCTCACTGCCTGTCACTACGGGATGCGCACGGAGGGCGGCACCGAGGGTGTCGGTCGGGCCGCTACACAATCAGTCGTCGCCACGTCGATCCTGATTCTCGCGACCGACTATTTCCTTACCCAGGTCCTCATTTCCCTCTTGATGCAATGATGCGCATCATCGAGTTGTGCGGAGTTCGATTGACATTCGGCGACCGGGTGGTGCTCGACGACATAGATCTCGTGGTGAATGAGCGGGAAACCGTTTGCGTCCTGGGCGGCAGCGGAGCCGGCAAATCCACCATACTCCGCCTGATTCTGGGACTCATCAAGCCCGACGAAGGAGAGATTCTCGTCAAGGGGCGCGACATGTCGCATTCCTCTTACGCGGACGTGCTCGAAACCCGGCGTGACATGGGTATGGTGTTCCAAGGCGCCGCCCTGTTCGACTCGTTGACCGTACTCGACAACGTGGGGTTCTATCTGTTCGAGCACTCCGATTTGCCGGATGAGGAGATCACGGAGCGGGTTGCGACTTCACTCGAAGTAGTTGATCTCAACCCAAGCGATGTCATGGCGTTGCTACCTTCCGAACTGAGCGGCGGCATGAAGAAGCGCGTGGGAATTGCACGAGCCCTGATTCATGAACCCTGCCTGCTGTTGTATGACGAACCGACCAGCGGCCTCGATCCGATCACGACCCGCACCATTGATGAGTTGATCCTCAAGCTGCAGCACGACCTGGGCGTGACGTCCGTCGTCGTAACCCACGATCTCGAGTCGGCCTTCCGCATCGCGGATCGGTTGGCTCTATTGTGTGAGGGCAGCATCGTATTCGAGGGCGGCGCCGAAGAAATGCGGGAGGCAGATGATCCGTACGTGCGAGAATTCCTTGCCTGACCGTCAGCCGGAAGAGCGCGGGAGGGCCGGATGAAGCGGGGCACTCCGATGACCTGGGAGCAGGTTCGGGTCGGTGTGTTCGTGCTGATTGTCTTCGCCATCCTGGGCACTGCGCTGTCGCTGATCGGTCGCACGGGGAACGTGTTCGGCGAGCGCTACCAGCTTGTTACGCTCGTGCGATCCGCGGCAGGTCTCGTTCCGGGCGCCGAAGTCCAACTGGCGGGTCAGACCGTCGGTCAGGTGGATCGAGTCCTTCTGATCTCGCCGGAGGATCGTCCGGAAGGCGGCCAGGCCGTGGCGCTCTGGCTCGACGTCAACGTCGCGGTTCAATCGCAGATCCGAGATGACTCCCGCGCGCAGGTGCGGACACAGGGATTGCTCGGGGATCGGTTGATCGATATTCGACCGGGTTCCGCCGAGGCCCGCATCCTCCAGGACGGGGACACGGTGCAAGCCGCACCTTCCGTCGACTTCGATGCCCTGATCGCGCAGGGCGCGGAGGCCGTGAGCGATCTCGTCGAAATTACAGGCAACCTGGCAGCGCTGACCCGGGACGTCCTCGAAGGCGAAGGGACGCTCGGTCAGCTGGTTACGGACGTAGACCTGTATGACCGGCTCGTGAGCCTCGCCGGCTCGATGGACACACTGGTGACCGCGGCCGCCGATCCCGAGGGGCTCGTGATGCAACTCCTCGAGGACGACTCGCTGTACTTGTCCATCCGGTCCACGCTTACCAGCCTCGACAGCGTGACGGCGGGAATCGCCCGTGGAGACGGGAGTCTCGGACGCATGCTGACGACGGACACGCTCTACACAGCCCTGTTGGGGAGCGTGTCGCGGATGGATAGCCTGCTGGCGAGTCTCGAGTCCGGCGAAGGAGCCATGGGCAGACTGTTCACGGATCCGGGTCTGTATGAACAGCTGCTGAAGACGATGGTCGACTTCGGTACGCTGCTCGAGGCCGTTCGCGAAGATCCCGAGCGCTATCTACCGGACGTATCCGTCTTCTAGCCGGTCTTTTTCGTTGCGGTGAATTCGTGCAGCGTCAGGAAGCTCATCACTTCGTAGCGGATCAGGCCACCAGGGAGCGATATTTCCAGTACGTCTCCGGTCTTGCGTCCCAGCAAGGCCTTTCCGATTGGCGACGCCATCGAGATCTCAGAATTTTCTGAATCCTCCAGGTCGATCATGTCGCCGAACGCGACTGTGTATTCCTCCACCTCTCCGTCTTCGAGATCTTTGACCTGAATCTTGGATCCGAACCCGATTCGATCCTCGGGTATGTTTTCCAGATCCACATTTGCGATCTCGGACATCCGGCGGGAGATGTGGTTGAGCTTCGCCCTGACGAACTGCTGCCGCTCCAGGGCTGCCGTGTACTCAGAATTTTCACGCAGGTCACCCTGGGCTACCGCCCGTTCAATGTCGTCGGGAAGCGTGACGTTGAGTTCATGAAGCAACGCTTCCGCTTCATCAGACAGCTTGGTTTTCAGAGCTTCCAGCACGGCAAGTCTCCGGACACGGAATCAAAAAAGACCGCGCCGCGCCCCTTGGATCTGAGCTGCTTCGCGGGAACATGATGGAGGTGCCGGGAATCGCACCCGGGTCCGCGCACCCTTCTTCCGTGGTTTCTACGTGCGTATCTGAGGATTTGATCTCACTGGAAGCTGGGCTCCTCAACGGCCCGCGACCAGCCAGCCACCTGGGCTCTCACCCATCTTATCCGTCGCGGCGATGACGACCACGCCGAACCAGCCCGAATTATTGACGCCCCACCACCCCGCCTCGGGCGGGCAAGATGGCGGACGGGCTACGTGTTAGTTACGCGGCCAAAGCCAGATTATCGTTGGCAATTCTAGATTTTCCGGTATTTCACGAGGTCCGGAACCTCGGCACGCTTCCATGGATTCCACGTACACGTCGAATCTGATTCACCCCCAGTTTCTCAAACAGCTGCGCGTCACTCGCTCTGCGCGTCACCTTGCAGCGCAAAAACGGGACCGCTCCGCGGCCCCGCATTTAAGCACCTTCAACACTAATCCCTGAGGTGATGTTCCGTCAAACTGGCACTCCCGCCCGGTCGAGCAGCCGCTTTGACAGCCTTTCCCGAGATCCGGTATGTTTCTCGATTCGACGGTCATTCAAAATTACCGGTCGTTCCAAGCGACTGTACGACTCCGGGAAACGATAGATATGAAACTGCGGGAATTTTTTTCCACCGATGCTGTGGAGTTGAATCTGCAGGCTGAGTCAAAGGACGAGGTACTACGCGAGCTGGTGGCTTTGCTCAGGCTCGACGACAAGTCTGAGTCCATACTCGTTAAGATGCTGAGGCGCCGGGAGAATCTGGGCTCCACCGGGTTCGGTGGAGCCGTGGCGATCCCCCACTGTCGATCGCTTGTGGTCAAGCGGCTACGGGTGGCGTTTGGCCGCAAGCCAGACGGACTTCCGTTCGACGCCCTGGATGGCCAGCCCGTGAATCATTTCTTCCTCATCGTGGCTCCTCCCCTCGAAGTGACGAATCCGCAATACCTGCCCGTGCTGGGAAAGATTGCCCAGTTCTGCAAGGATTCGGAGTCGACGGACAGACTCGCCCGACTCGAGAGCGTCGAGGAGTTTCTGAGTCTACTGGAAGAAAAGGCAGCCTGAACCCAACGTCCGGGTCCGTCGGTGTTCATTCAGATCCGCGGCCACCGCTGGCCGCTAATCCGGCCCGCCCTCCGCCATGGCATCCCGGGCTGCCGGTCCGGGAATTCGGCCGTCGGATGATCGTTCGGTCCATCCGATCGCGTCCATGTACTCGAGCATCGGGATCAGGTAGCGGCGTGTGACGCCGAGGGCTTCCCGAAACTCGGACGGAGTCGGCGTCTCCACCTCCCGCAGAACCCCCAGCACTCTATCACGCAGGTCCTGTTCGGCCTGCACCGTCAGCAGGATGTCCGGCGTCACCTGAACGAGCGTGCCGGCTTCTACGAGCAACCTGAGCAGGTCGTTGACCACTGCCCGCTGGGCGGACGTGACGACCGCCAGGTCGGCCGGCGAAGGAGGCATGAAGCCTCCGGAGACGATCGCCTCCATCAGCGCATCTTGAATCGTACGCTCGGTCTCACCGAGATCCACCGAGTACCCGGCCAGTCGAACTCTTGGTCCGTCGATGACGATCGCACCTTCGTGGACCAGGCTCCTGACCGCAGCCTCGATGAGTGCCGGCGCCGCTTCTGCTCCACCCGCGGCCCGAAATGACTGCAATGCCAGGCCCGATTCCAGCGGCGCCTCCCGATGGGCCCGCTCCAGCCACGATCTCAGCTGTCGCGAGATCCGGTCGAGCTGATCGGGGTCGAACCAACGGGCACCGATGTGAATCGCTTGCCAGAGTTCGGGCAGCTCTGCGGCGATGGGGTGCGGGGTCGCCAGACGCAATTCCCCGGGCGCATAACCGCGTGAGCCGGCCAGGCGTAACGCAGCCTCGACGGATTCCCGGGCATCCGAGTCCAGACACGCTTCCCAGTTGGCCGCTCTGTCGCGCCAGCGCCGAGGCGGATCCACCTCGGCGACGCGTCCACCGCCGAGCAACTCGACGGGCGAGTAAAACCGGATGATGAACGGATCGCCGACCCGAGCCACGACCGGCGACTCACATTCGAGAACTGCGCTCGTCGTGTCGCCGGGCTCGAGCGCGTTGCCCTGCGGCAGAGCCACGCGAACCATCGTCTCGCCGGTACCGAGGAAGAGTCGAATGCGCTGACCGTGCTCCACCGGACGGTGCCCGCCCTCCAGCAGCCGCAGCATCACACCGAGTCGCAGACATGGCTTCCACGACGGGTCCGAGACCAGCGTATCGCCGCGCTCCACCTCGTGCCGCGAGATGCCGACCAGACTCGCGGCGCAGCGCCGCCGCGGGCCGACCTGCTTCTGCTCTTCTCCATGCACCTGGAGCGATCTCACGCGGGCCTGATGTCCCCCGGGTAGGATCCGGACCCGTTCACCGACAACGACTTTCCCGCTCCACACCGTTCCGGTCACGACCGTGCCGGCACCGGCTATCGTGAACGAGCGATCGACCGGAAGGCGGAACAGCGGGTCGTCGGGCGGTTCCGGGAGGCTCTCCGCCAACTGCCGCAACGCATCCTTCAACGCATCCAGCCCGGCACCACGTATCGAATCGATCTGCACGACCGGCCAGTCGCGCCCGATGATCTCGCGCACTTCCTCCGCCGCGGTAGCGCCGGCAAGCGTCGCAAATTCCTCATCGACTCGATCCACGTGGGTGAGCGCGATCACGCCGGCGTCAAGTCCCAGGAGGGAGGCGATCTGGAGGTGCTCCCGGGTCTGCGGCATGGGTCCTTCGTGCGCGGCCACGACAAGAAGAACTGCGTCAATCCCGGTAGAGCCAGCCAGCATGTTCGTTAGAAAGTCGTGATGCCCCGGCACGTCTACGATGCCCGCACGGATGTCCGGGGCCACATCCAGGTGCGCGAATCCTATGTCGATCGTCAGGCCCCGCTCTTTTTCCTCCAGGAATCGATCCGTGTCGATACCGGTGAGGGCTTGCAC
>CBDUXS010000039.1:0-8653 GCA_965371255.1 uncultured bacterium | reverse complement strand
GTATATGCGATGGGAACCAGCCTTCTGACCTGGACGCAGGCACTGAGAAATCGGGGAATGTTCGCGCCCGACGCCCGGGTTCTCGGCATGACCAGCGAGGGCAACGAAGTGGCCTGGAAGGGGTATGCCGCCGTGGCAGCTGCGAAAGTCGCGCTCGAGTCAGTTTCGAGATCGATCGCGGTCGAGATGGCACACATGGGAATCCGCTCGAACATCGTCCAGGCAGGCGTGACCGATACGCCGGCCCTGCGAGCGATTCCCGGCAGCCAGAATTTGAAGGCGCAGGCCCGGACACGAAACCCGTTCAACCGGCTGACTACGCCGGCGGACGTAGCAGACGCCATCTATCTGCTGTCGCTGCCGGAGGCGGCGTGGATCAATGGCGCCATTATCCGGGTCGACGGCGGAGAACGTATTTCAGGATTGTCCAGATGAGTCTATACATGCACGGTCTCGGTCATTTTCATCCCGAGAACCAGATCACCAACCAGTTCCTGACCGATCTCGATATCGGCACCAACGAGGACTGGATCGACGAGCGCGTCGGCATCGGAACACGCCGGACCGTTCTGCCGCTCGATTACATCCGTGAGACGCGCAACCGCAACCTCATGGAGGCCATCGAGGCGGCGGAATACACACACGCCGACACCGGAGAAATCGCGGCGAACATGGCGCTCCAGCGCGCCGGGATATCGGCTGATGACATCGGGATGGTGATTGCCGGATCCAGCTGCCCGGACCACATGTCGCCCGCCGACGCTTGCATGATCGCCCAGCGGCTCGGTATCGAGGCGCCCGCGTTCGACGTCAACTCCGCGTGCACGAGTTTCCACGTCGCCATGTACATGCTGTCGATGATGAGGCCGGAGAGCGTGCCGGAATTCGTGCTGATGGTGACGCCCGAAAGCCTGACTACTACTGTCGACTACTCCGACCGATCCGCCGCCGTGCTGTGGGGCGACGGAACGACGGCCGCCGTCGTTTCGACCCGCGTTCCGTCCCGAATTGAAATTCTCGGCAACGTGCTCTCATCAAGTCCCGCGGGCGCCGACAAGGTCACCGTCGCCCATTTCGGCCATTTCGGCCAGGAAGGGCGAACGGTTCAGATGTTCGCGATCAAGAAGACGATCCGCGTTCTCCGAGCACTCAGGGAAGCCCACGGCACCGAGGATCGGCGTTTTCACTTCGTCGGCCATCAGGCGAACCTGCGGATGCTCGAGACCGTGTGCCGCCAGGCTGACATCGCGGAAGATCGGCACCATTACAATGTCGTCGACTACGGCAACACCGGAGCGGCCGGTGCGCCGGGTGTCGTGTCGATGAGCTGGGACACCTGGGAATCGGGCGATGACATCGCAATCGTCGGCGTGGGCAGCGGGCTCACCTGGTCGGGTTACGTCATGCGATTCGGAGACGCGGTTTGACCTACGCAGAATTCCGCGAGCGCTCCCAATTCAGCCGGGACGAGTTGCTCGCGATGGCCTACGGACGGCTCGTGAGCGATGCGCCCGAAGACTTCACCGCACGCCTGCCGATTCCTCCCATGATGATGGTGGATCGCATTGTGGATATCGTCGCGGATGGCCGGCGGGGACACATCATCGCCGAGCAGGACGTGCAGCTCGACGCATGGTTCTTTCACTGTCACTTCCTCGGAGACCCCGTTCAGCCGGGATGTCTGGGGGTAGACGCCGTCTGGCAGTTGATAGGATTCTACTGTGCCTGGCGAGGCGCTCTGGGAACGGGCCGGGCCCTCGGCTGTGGTGAAGTCGAGTTTTCCGGGCAGATCCGACCGCACGACGCCGTCGTCCGTTACGAGGTGAAAATCGCGCGCTACCAGGAGTTGGCAAATTCGGCGATCGCGATCGGCGACGCCCGCGTCCTGGTGGACGGATCGGAAATCTACGGGATCAAGAGGGCCAAGGTGGGTGTGTTTCGCGGCATCGATTATCCGGACTACCCGTGGCCGTCGGAGAATTCCCGCGGCGGGCGGATGGAGGCATGAACGACGCGCTCGGGGTCCGGCTTCGCCCGGACGAATTGCTCGATCTGTTGCCTCAGCAGGAGCCGTTCCGGTTCGTAGACGAGATTCTGGCCGTTGATGAGGACTCCATCAGCGCCCGATACACGTTTCGGCCGGATGCCGAATTCTATCGCGGCCACTTTCCCGGCAATCCTGTCACGCCGGGCGTGATCCTGCTCGAATCGATCGCCCAGGTCGGCGTCGTGGCGCTCGGCATCTATCTGCTGGCGCTCGAAGGCGGACCGGAAGAGGTGCGGCGGCGCGTCGCCCTGTTCGCCGATGCCGAAGTGGAGTTCTCGGGTGTCGTCCTTCCGGGTACTGAAGTAGAAATCCACGCCAGGAAGATATTCTACCGACGAGGCAAGCTCCGGTCCGAAGCCGAAATGCGGCTGGCCGACGGTTCGGTCGTGTGTTCCGCCACGATTTCGGGAATGGGGGTGTCGTTGTGAACCGGGGTGATGTTGTGAATCGGCGTGTCGTCGTAACCGGCATGGGAGTCGTCGCTCCCAACGCGGTCGGACTCGAGGCGTTTGACCGCGCCCTGCGAGCGGGCATTTCGGGTATCCGTCACAACGAAAGAATGGCGGAGCAGAAGTTCGCCTGTACCGTCGCCGGAGTTCCCGAAGGCACCGACGAGATTGCCGAGCGCTATTTCGAGGAAGACGAACTCATGGCGATGAATTCGAGCCACCGGTTCGGGTGCATCGCGGCGGCCGACGCCTGGACCGACGCCGGATTCCAGCGTCCCGAGCTGGGTGACGATCACGTGTACTGGGAGGCGGGCGCCGTGATCGGCACCGGGATCGGCGGCCTCGACACCGTCGGCGAGCGGCTGGTGCCGATGGTCGACGCGGGGCGGGTCCGACGCCTTGGAAGCACGCTCGTCGAACAGGTCATGGCGAGCGGCGTGTCGGCACGTGTATCGGGCCAATTGGCGCTCGGAAACAAGGTGACGGCGAATTCCAGCGCCTGCAGCACCGGAAGCGAGGCGATTTTCGACGGAATGTTTCGCATCCGCAACGGACTCGCCGACCGGATGCTGTGCGGCGGCGCTGAGGGGGCCAGCCATTACATCTGGTCGGGATTCGATTCGATGCGTGTGCTGTGCCGAACGCACAACGACGAACCGACGCGGGCATCCCGGCCGCTCAGCGCCACGGCGGGAGGCTTCGTCGCCGGCAGCGGCGCGGGCATCCTGCACCTCGAGAGCCTCGAGTCCGCGATCGCTCGCGGCGCCCGAATCTACGCGGAGGTCCTCGGCGGTGCGGTGAACTGTGGCGGGCACCGCAACGGCGGCAGCATGACGGCTCCGAATCCCATCAGCGTCCAGCGCTGCATCAGCCAGGCGATCGATGACGCGGGCATTCACCCGGATGAGATCGACCTGATCAACGGCCACCTGACCGCTACCGGTGCGGACCCCAGCGAGGTTCGGAACTGGTCCGTTGCTCTGGGCCGTGGTCCCGATGACTTCCCGCTCATCCATTCGACGAAGTCGATGATCGGCCATGCTCTGGGCGCCGCGGGAGTGCTGGAGTCGGTGGCCAGCCTGCTCATGTTGCAGGGTGGTTACGTCCATCCCAGCATCAATTGTGAGGACTTGCACCCCGAGATCGAGCCGTTCGCCGCGTCCATCCCGACCGCAATGAGGGAAATGCCCGAGCTCAAGACGATCATCAAGGCAGGCTTCGGATTTGGCGACGTAAACGCATGCCTCGTCTTTCGAAAGTGGGCCGATCCGGTTACAACCGTGTAGAATGGGTACGAGGCTCCGAGCCGTCCGAAACAACCAGACCAGGAGAGACGCGGGTGACCCGAGACGAAATATTTACCAAGGTGGTGGAGATTGTCCGTCCGTTTGCCAAGGACAAGGAAGCACTCACCACCGTCAAGCTGGAAACGAACATTCTCGACGATTTGATGGTGAATTCCGCCCGACTCGTCGATGTTATTCTCGAATTCGAGGATGAATTCGACATCGAAGTAGAGGACGAGGACGCCGATTCGGTCAATACGATCGGTGACGCGGTAGATCTGATCGCGGCCAAGGTAGGCTGACCCTGGCGATGTCTGCTACCAGCGTGCTGAGCCGCCGTGAGCGCGTCATGCTGCTTCTCCAGCGCGAGGTCAGCCGCCTGACGTCGTGGTTCTGGATCCCCGCCAGCACGTTCACCATGCGATACCTGCTCGGGTATCGGATTCGAAACGCTTCCCGCTTGCGCCGCCGTTTTCGGGAGATGGTGCGTGAATCGGATGGTCCCGTACTGATCTGCGCCAACCACCTCACGATGGTGGACTCAGCCCTCGTCGTCTGGGCCCTCGGCGGCACATGGTGGTCGGTGTTCAATTTCCGCTGGGTTCCGTGGAATCTCCCGGAGACGAGGAATTTCGCCTCCAGTGGCGTCAGTCAGCTGGCCGTGTGGCTGACCAAGTGCATTCCCATTCGCCGGGGCGGGCGGCGCGAGGACGTGTCGAACGTATTGCGCCGTGTGCAGCACTTGCTGTCGCGCGGTGATACGGCGTTGATCTTCGCGGAGGGCGGGCGAAGCCGCACCGGCCGCGTGCAGGTGGATTCCGTTGCGCACGGCATGGGCCGAATCGCCTCTTCGGTGGCCGGTTGCCGCGCCCTGTGCGTCTACCTGCGGGGAGACCGCCAGCGCAGCTGGTCGGCCCTGCCGGTGATTGGTGACTCGTTCTACGTGGATATCGACATGTTCCAACCGACATCGAACGGCTCGGGCATGCGGCGTTCCAGGGACTACGGGCGCCAGATCGCCGAGCGTCTGGTGCGGATGGAGGAGAAGTATTTTGCCCGTCGGCAACGACGTAGTTGATCTGCAGGACCCCGGCAACCAGCCGGACTCGATTCACCCTCGCTTTGACTGCCGCGTTTTCAGTGATCCCGAGCTTCAACTGATCGAGGCGGAACCCTCCGTGGCAGGACGGCACTCCCTCCGATGGACGCTGTGGGCGGCCAAAGAGAGCGTTTTCAAGCTCGTCCAGCAGTGCGACGAGAATGTACAATTCCTGCCGCGCAGCTTCGAGACGCATCTGACGGCACATGATTCCGCCGAAGTCACCTTTGGCGGATCCGTCTATCCCGTGGCCCTGGATATTACGCAGGAACGCGTCCATGCGGTCGCCCGGAACTCCGCCACGAAGCCGGTGTCAGAAATCAGTCGACCCGCGCGACCCCCTACCGCGGCGGATGCATCGGTTCTCGTGAGGGCTCAGGCGGCCCGCACGATCGGCAGGCAACTCGGCATCACACCCGGGGAGATCGAAATCGCGGGGAGAATCCCGCGTGCCATGCGAAACGGAGAGCGATTACCGGTGGACATTTCATTGTCTCACCACGGTCGGTATCTGGCCCACGCGGTTCTCGGTGGCGCCGTCTTCCTGGCCGTGGCCATCGCGGGTTGCAGCTCGCCGACGGATCCCGACACGGAGACGGCCGTGGCCAGGGCCCGCTGGCAGGCGCAAGCCGTCGATTCGTACGTGTTCGACTATGAGAGATTCTGTTTCTGCGCTTTCGTCGGGCCCGTCCGCATCACGGTCGAGGCCGGCGCGGTGGTGGCTGTGGAGTCGCTGGCGGCCGACCCTCCCGTAATGCCCGAATTCGCGGTCTTCCCCACGATCGATGACCTGTTCGACGAACTCATTGCTGCCGAGGCGAACGACCCTGTTCAGTTCGATGTCGCGTTTGACCCGATACAGAGTTATCCGGTGTCCGCCAGCGTGGATATTTCGCTGCAGATCGCCGACGAGGAATTCAGCTTCCTGGTCCGCAACGTCGTGGTATCATCCGACTAGCCGGCAAATAGCGTCAGTCGGCAGCTGGCCCGGGACGGTCGACCCTGCTGGCATTATTCGCCAGCATACCGCGATCTGCCCACTTTTTTCCCCACCAGGAAACAGGTTTCCCCTTTCACTGCCACGGAATCCCCGTTGACGACCGGGGTTTTCGCACGTCTCACCCCCAGAGCACCCTCTGACCCCCTCCCTACCCTCATTGGAACGCCGCTTGCTGTCTTCAGGACTGCCCCGAATCGACGTTCGGGCACGAATCGTAACGATCTTCGCTCGAATGGTAGCAGGCCATGGCAGACACGCCCCGCGAAAAGCAGCCCGGAAGAGGAGCACAGCCGTCGGAAGCCGAGCGCTTCCACCTGCTGGCCGCGCGACCCATTCTCCGCAGCATCCCATGGAATCCCATCCCATCCATTTCCCCGCCGGAGATGGAGGGCGCGTACGATGTGTTCATCATGCAGAACACGCTCAAACAGGTGCTGGAGCACATCTGGGGAGCGGATGCCGATGAAGCGCCGTTCGGGCTGTTGGCCGGTGACATTTGCGAGGATCCGGAAGACGGCACGCGCTTCGTCCAGATCTGTGGCGCCTGCCCGAGCCGCATCCCGATGGAAGACGGCAGAATTCCTCCCGAAGCCTGGGAGGCTCTGAGCGATGACCTCGAGTCACGTGGAGTAACCGGGAGTCTCGTCGGCTGGTACGTGCGGCATCCTGACGGCGATCTCAAGCTCACCCCTGACGAACGCGCCAGCCATGGCAAGTATTTCAACGAGCCGTGGCACAGCTTGATCATCATCGTCAACGACGAAGACGGTCCGAAAGGCGGATTCTTCCGACCTACCGCGCGTGGTTTCTCTATGGTCCCACTTCCTTTTCACGAGGTCGTGACGCTCGGATCGCTGGCCGGCGGAAATCGGAAAATGCACACGCTGATCGACTGGACGAATGCCGAAACCGCTATCGAGGCAACGGTACAGGATTTCGACAAGTCCGGGAAAGAAGCAGACAGCACTGACGGCGGCCGGAACGGGAAACACGAGTCTTCCGCGCCGGCCGGACCCGTCGCGCAGGAAGCCGCCCGGCGAGCGATCGCAGCCGCGGCATCCAGAACAGCGGCAGACCTGGAAGATATGCGCCGCGAGGCGGAGGAGCTGGCGCGGCAGGCCGAGGAAGCGGCCGCGCAGAAGGCCGCTGAGCTGGAGGCGGCGCAGAAGGCGGCCGAGATGGTGGCCCGCATGGCAGAGGCCGAGGAGCATGAGGCGGCGGACAAGCTGGCTCGCGAAGCCGAAGAGGCGGCCCGCAAGGCCGATGAGGAAGTGACGGCGCGCGCAGCCGAGCTCGAGAGACTTCAGGGTGCAACGCGGAAAGCCGAGCAACGGGCTGCGGAACTCGAAGCCGCTTTGCAGGCCACCGAAGAGGACATGGCCCGCCGGGTCGCCGAGCAGGAAGCTGCCCGCAAGGCCGCCGAGGAAGAGGTGGAGCGGAGCAAGGCGGAAGCCGAGGAGGCCCGAAAGGCCGCGGCAGAATCCGCCAGGGGACGTAAGGCGGAAGAAGAGGCACGCATCGCTGCCGAGAAGGAAGCCGATGAGACCCGCCGGGCTGCCGAGGAGCGCGTGGCCCGAAGCGCGGCCGAGTTGCAGGCCGCCCGCGAGGCCGCAGAGAAATCCGAGAGGCGGGCCGCCGAGGCGGAGGCCGCCCGCGCGACAGCCGAGCGGGAAGCACAGCGTCGGAAGGCGGAAGAGGCCCAGCACATAGCGTCGGAGCGACAGGCATCCGCACACGCCGACGAGCTCGAGAAAGCCAGAGCGGCAGCCGAACAGGAATCGGCTCGCAAAGCCGCCGAGCTGGAAGCAGCCCGCCAGGCCGCAGCTGAGGAGGCAGCCCGCCGCACCGAGGAGTTGGAGGAGGCCCTCCGGACTGCAGAACAGGAGGCCGAGCGTCGCCGTGCCGAGCAACAGGCGCGATTGAAGGCCGAGGAAGACACCAGGCGCCGCACCGAGGAACTCGAGGCAGCTCGCCGAGCCGCCGAGGCGGAGGCGGAGCGTCTGGAGGCGGAGGTTGCAGCGGCTCGCAAGACGGCCGAGGAAGAGACGGCGCGGAGGACGGCCGAAGCGGAGGTAGCCCGCCAGACAGCGGGCAGGGAAGCGGAGCAGCGGAAGGCTGAAAAGGAGGAGCGTGTCAGGGCCGAGGAAGAGGCGGCCCTCCGGACGGCCGAGTTGGAAGCCGCGCGAAGAGCGGCGGAAGAGGAAGCGCAGCGTAAGGCCGGTGAGCTCGACAAAACGCGCGCCGAGTTGGAAGCCGCCCGCCGCACCGCGGAATCCGACGAGGAATTGGCCCGCAAGACCGCCGAGTTGGAGGCAGCCCGCCAGGCCGCCGCGGATGAGGCTGCCAGCCACACCGAGGAACTCGAGCAAGCCCGTCGAACGGCCGAAAAGGAGGCCGAGCGCCGACGTGCCGAAGAAGAAGCACGGCTGAAGGCGGAAGACGAGACCAGGCGCCGTACGGAAGAACTCGAGGCAGCTCGCCGGACCGCTGAAGAAGAGGCAGATCGACTGGCCGCCGAGGTAGAAGCCGCGCGCAAGGCGGCCGAGGAGGAGACGGCGCGAGGGGCCGCCGAGGTAAAAGCCGCGCGCCAGGCGGCGGAGGAGGAGGCGCAGCGCCGCAGAGCGGAGGAGCAGGCACGAATCAAGGCCGAGGCGGTAGCCGCCCGTCGAACCGCCGAGTTAGAAGCCGCGCGCAAGGCCGCCGAGGAGGAAGCCGCTCGCTGGGCCGCCGAGGCGGAAGCCGCGCGCCAGGCGGCCGAGGAAGAGGCGCAGC
>CBDUXS010000038.1:0-8874 GCA_965371255.1 uncultured bacterium | reverse complement strand
ACGAGCGCATACTCGCGTCCCGTCTCGGAATCCGTCCAACCCCACAAGTCGCTGACGTGTTCGCCGGCCTTTCCACCGAGTGCGCCGATCGTGAGGAAAGACAGCAGATCGACATTGCTGCACGAGAATCCGGCCGCCTCGCCTTCGACACACCGGACCTCGCCGTCAGCCACTCTGGACAGCGCCCCGGCAGGCTCCAGAATCTCGGTGCTCCAGTCGCCGTCCGAATCGCGCGTGTAGATCGCGGCCGTGCCCACTCCGCCATTTGCGGAAGGCGCGCCGGCTACGGCGAGCCCCGGCGATGCCGCGAGGGACGAACCCAGCCGGGCGTCCGCCTGAGTGATGGCCGCTGGAACTCCGCCGAGAGCCTCGAGTTCACCGTCGTTCGTCCACCCGAACATGTAGACGCGTCCTGCGCGCTCATCGGCTCCAGGCGCTCCGATCCAGAGCAGCGAGCCTCCCCACGCCACGGCGGAACCGAACCGATCCCGGTCCGTGATGCCGGGGGCCGCCACGCGGTGGGTTTCTGCCCAGGAACCGGCGGCCGAGCGCCGCACGACGATAACCTGGCCAGGGTCACTGCCTGCTCCGGGAGCCCCCACGAAGAGCACCCCGCCGTCTACCGCCAGGGCCGATCCGAAGCGCCGCACCTCGCCCAGCTCCTCGCCATCGATGCGTGCTTGCTCGCCCCATCCGTCATCGCCTGACGAAAACACGTACACGACGCCATCGTCCTGCCGGGGTGCTCCCACGAACACGTGCCCGTTCGAGACGTCCACAGCCGTGCCGAAACCCTTATCCATGTCGCCGGAGTCGGGGACGAGCTCAGTCTCTACCACCCAGTCGCCGGTCTCCGCATCGAGGCGCAGAACCTCGACCGTTCCGGCACCCTGACGCAGGGTCGCTACGACCAGCAGGTCGCCATCCGCCGCCACCATGCGCTGGGGTGGTCTCAGAATCTGCATCAGGCCGGCCAGATCGAGGGGTCCCGGCTCCGCTACCGCCCGGGACTCGGCCCAGGGGCCGACGGGAGACTGCGCCTGCCAATCGCCGGCTGCGTCGCGTTGATACGCCAGCGCATCAATCATCTCTCCCGGATCGCCGCTACCCACGAACGCTCTCCCGCCGCCTGCCCAGATCGACGGACTGAGTCCGTGGCCCGTCGTGCCTGTGGCTTCGAGCCCCAGGCGTCCGGCCTCCACCCAACCGTCCTCGCCCGCTGAATACACATACGCCGCGGCGGGGCCTCGTCCCGTGCCCGTCTTGAGTATCAGGACTTGCCGGCCGTCTATTGCCACGGCCCGGCCGAACTGCTGCGCCTGCAACGGCGAGGCGAATGGCAGCAAGGCCGAGATCAACAGCAGCGAGGTGCGCTCGAGTCGGTTCATGTTTCTACCCACAGGATTCGGGATCTAGTCGTCGAGTCGTCCGTCGGAATTCGGGTTGACAACCGTGTTATCGGTCGGGTCCGTAAGTTCGCGTACCCGGTAGTGGAAAAGAGGTCTCGTCGCGTACCGGTCCGCAAGCTGGAGACGGCTGGCGCGTTCGAATACAATGTCGGAGCTTACGTCTCACTGAAACTGGGCTGCCCGCTGCCAGTGGAGGAATGGCGATGTCGGAGACACGAATTCGGTCGTATGAAGGAGCTGATATTACGGTACGCTACGACGCTGGAAGGTGCATCCATGCCGCCGAGTGTGTTCGCGGCCTGAGGCGTGTGTTCGATTCGGATGCGAAACCGTGGATCGACCCGGACGCCGCTCCAGCAGACGATATCGTAGACGTCATCCATAAGTGCCCCACCGGCGCGTTGAGTTACGAGCGTGCCGACGAGTCCCGGTCTGAAGCTCCCCCTGCCGTCCCATCGCCTGTCGAGCTCATGATTTGCGCGGATGGGCCAATCTACGTACACGGTGATCTCGAGCTGATGTCCGGCGACGGCGAGTCCAAAGGTCGGGAGACTCGGCTCGCCCTGTGTCGATGCGGGGCGTCCGCCAACAAGCCGTTTTGTGACAACTCGCACACCGGAGTGAAGTTTCTGGATGCAGGCGAGATATCTACCGATCGAGACGACAATTTGGCATCGGCAGGAAATCTGGTCATCACCCCGCTGCCGAATGGCCCGGTGTTGCTGCGTGGCCCGTTCGTTCTCACCAGTGCTGACGGATCGCGTGTGTTCCGCGGAGAGAAGGCCGCCCTGTGCAGGTGCGGGGAGTCGGCCAACAAGCCGTTCTGCGACGGCGTGCATGCTCGAATCGGTTTTCAGTCCGACTAAGATACTTGGAGCCTCATTCATGTCCCCACTGATCCAGGGCTTACTGAAAGCCTCGTTGCTCAGCCTGTGCGTCGTCCCGGCCACGGGCGCGACGACGGTTCCGATTCCCGCCGATTCCGTATATCGCATCGTTCTCTTGCGTGCGGCTCCGGGGTCGCTGGATGCGTTGCTGGATCTGTATGTGAGCCGCCGCCCGGTTTACGATCAGGCCCGCGTTGAGCAACCTGTTCTTATGCGGCACAGCCAGGGCGACCAGTGGGATCTGATGGCCGTGTTTCCGATTGGAAACCTGTCGGACTACTTCGGTCCTGACCGTGTTGCGCGCATGGATCGAGCCGGTGGATCCGCGGGACTATCGGAGTCGGCCTTCCAGGACTCTGTTCGCAGCCTGGTCGCGTTTCGGGAAGACGTATTCGTCGCGGGGCCATCCGTTCAGGTGCTCCGCGCACAGGCGGCCGATGCCGGTTTGTATCACATCGAGATGTTCGTTGCGGTGGCTGGACGATACGACGATCTGGTCGAACAGCGGCAGATGGAAAATGGATACTACCACGCTACAAATCGCGATGGCAATTTGATCTTCATCCGCCTCGCGGGTGCGCGATGGGACGTGATTACGGTTGGGTTCTACGACGATATGCAGCAGTTCGCCGCAGACCCGGACCTGCCTCGCGACGTCTTGGAAAAGGCAGCCATCGACGCGGGCTTCGAGTCCCGCTCTACGATCGGAACCTACCTGCGAGAACTGATCCATCATCACAACGACACGCTGGCCGTGCCGGTCCGGTAACGGGAACTACGGACACTTCCCGGGGTTCGCGCTAACGAGCGTCGCGGGGACGATCACGGCTCCAACGGTCTCGGGAGGTGAGGTGAACGACCGCAGCAGGTTCTTAATCGCACTCCTGCTGGGATTCTCGGCTCTGCTCGTGGTCATCGTCTCAGCGACAGCGCTCGGACGGGCACGCCAGGGACCTGCGGACATCACCGATGTGATTCCACACCTGTCTCCGACTCTTCCATCGCCCGATGGTCCGCTCGATCCCGCACGTGTCGACTCGATGCTCGCTCGAGCCGCCGGCATGCGGCCGCTATCCAGCCTGCTCGTGTGGCACCGCGGGGAGCTTGTCGTCGAAGAGTACTATCGGGGAATGCAGGGCAACCGCACTGTAAACCTGAAGTCCGTGTCGAAGACTCTGCTCTCACCGCTCGTCGGTATCGCACTCCAGGACAGTCTATTCAAGAGCATCGAGCAACCGATTCGGGAACTGCTGCCGGAACTGTATGCCAGGCTGGATGCTTCGTCGGCGGACGATCCCCTCAAAGATGAAATCCGCCTGCGACATCTTCTCGACATGTCGAGTGGTCTGCAGACAACCAGCTTCCGCAATTACGGCGGCTGGGTAGCTTCCGCGGATTGGGGTTGGGACCAGTTGAGACGATCGCTGCTGTGTCGCCCTGGCCGCTGTTTCGAGTATTCGACCGGAGGAACCCACCTGGTTGCGATTGCCCTGGCGCGGGCAGCGGGCACGGATCTCCGCCGCTACGCCCGTCGCGTGCTGTTCGACCCGCTGGACATCGTATTGCCGGCGTGGGATCGTGACCCACAAGGCAACTACCTCGGCGGGAACAACATGGCGCTGCGGCCTCGAGACCTGCTGAAGATCGGCGTCCTGCACCTCAACGGGGGTCGATTCGACGGGCAACAACTCGTTCCCGAGCACTGGATCGAAGAGTCCTGGAGACCTCGGTTCCGATCGCCATGGAACGGCCATGGTTACGGGCGGCTATGGTGGAGCGAGGCTTGGGGTGGTGAGACTGCCCGATTCGCGTGGGGCTATGGAGGGCAGTATCTCGTGATCGTCCCCCGGTTGGACCTGGTCATCGTGGCGACCGCTGCGCTCGAGCGTCGCGAAACCGGACACACGAGGCGAATGCGCAGGTTTTTCGATCGCTACGCAATTCCGGCATTCCGTCCGATGACCTGACGGCATGCTACCGCGGCGCCTGTGAGTTCCATAGCTTGCCGGATCGCCATGGAGATTCGATGACGGTATTCACCAATCCTTCCAGTGCTGCCGGGGACGATTCGGAAGAGTATATTGCCGCCACCCTGGCGTTACTCGGCGATCGGTCGCCGGATGACGTACTCGCTCATACGGCCGAAGCACTCCGCGAGATGATTCTGGGTGTCGGATCCGAGGTGCTCGACCGTCCGGAAGGCGCAGGCAAGTGGTCCGTCACGGGGGTCATCGCGCATCTTGCGGATTCGGAACTCGTATGGTCGAATCGTCTTCGATCGGTGCTGGCCGAAGATCGACCGGATTTCGTGAGCTACGATCAGGATCTGTGGGCCACCCGCCTGGGTTATGATGATCGTGATGTCGCGAGAGAGCTTGATTTGTTCGCTCTGGTCAGGCAGGCCAACCTGGCATTACTTGCGCGTGCGGACGAAACTGACATGCATCGTCTGGGGATCCACCGAGAGCGGGGCGAAGAATCTGTGGAGCATATGGTGCGGCTATACGCCGGACACGATCTGGTGCATCTTGCGCAGGCGCGGCGCATCCTGGGCTCTATGGCCCCAACGACAGAATGATTGATTCCAGCCCATGGATCACCCCGCTCCTCCTGATGCCGGGTGTCGCTCTGCTCATATTGTCGACGGCCATCCGATACAATCGGCTGCACGACGAGGCTCATCAAATCGGTGATCCCGGTTCGCGGCACGCAGGGGTCCACGTAGCGACATTGTCGTTTCGAGCCCGACGTTTCCGAAACGCCCTCGTCGGCCTGTACGTATCGGTCTCGCTTCTGGCGCTTGCGGCTCTATCGGGAGTCGGCGTTGTCATCGGGTTCGAATCGGGCGCCAGGCTGGCGATCGGAACTACGGGGCTTTCCGTGGTTGCCATCCTCTACTCGAGCGCACAGTTGATTCGTGAGGCGGGGCGATCGCTCGAAGTGATCGAGAGTCATCTCGAGACGTGAGCGAAATGTCGGACCGGTACGCAGGCAAGTCAGGAAGGAGTCAAACAGATGGGAAGCGAACGGGGGGCCGTCCGTCCCGCAGACAGTGTGGACGCCGTACAGGTAGGAGCCGGGCGGAATACGGTTCGTCGTGACCTGATCGACTCGACCGAGGGCCCACACTTCGCGTTACGCCTGTTCTCGATGGCACCCGGTGGAGGCATGCCGCGACACACGAACGCCGTTGAGCACGAGCAGTACGTGTTGCGGGGGCGCGGCCGAATCGGGATCGGCGACGAAGTATTCGAGGTGGGTGCCGATGATGTCGTGTACATCCCGGCCGGTATGCCGCACTGGTATGAGACGATCGGTGACGAGCCGTTCGAGTTTCTCTGCGCGGTTCCCAACCATCCCGACCAGGTCGAGTTTCTGGACAGCTGACCGCCGCCATGTCTATGTTCGCCCGGTTCCGACGGTAAAACGCCAACGACATCTGTCCTCATCGACGGGTATGCGATGACTGACTCGACTCTGACCGTAACTCTTCCCGATGGTTCCGCCCGCGAACTTCCCGCGGGATCCTGTTCTGCGGACCTGGCGGCGGCCATTGGACCAGGTCTCGCCCGCGCGGCCATTGCGGCGAAAGTTGGCGGGCAACTACGGGATCTGAACCGGCCACTTGAAGATGGCGATGATGTCGCCATCGTGACCCGGAGCGACGACGATCCTGATGCGCTGTATGTAATCAGGCACTCCGCCGCGCATGCCCTCGCCACCGCGGTGCGGGAGATCCGCCCGGATGCCGGCATCGGCTTCGGTCCACCGATCGAGGACGGGTTCTACTACGATTTCGAGGTCGACGAGCCGTTCACTCCCGAGGATCTTGAACGCATAGAGGGGAAGATGCGGGAAGTCGTCGGGGCCAAGTACCCATTTGTCCGGTCCGAAGTTGATGTTGCCGAAGCGGAGGCGCTGTTCGTTGACGACCCCCTCAAGCTGGAACGCCTGGCAGAAATTCCCGACACGGAGACGATCTCGGTCTACACGGACGGACCGTTCACCGACCTTTGCCGGGGGCCCCACGTCGGACACACGGGCGAAATCGGGCACTTCAAGCTGCTGTCGGCAGCCGGCGCCTACTGGCGCGGGGACGAAACCCGTCAGATGCTCCAGCGTATTTACGGTACAGCATTCTTCGAGAAGCAGAGCCTTGAGGAGCACCTGCACAGGCTCGAGGAAGCGCGCCGCCGCGACCATCGAAAGCTCGGCCAGGCATTGGACCTGTTCAGCTTTCAAGAAGACATTGGTCCCGGACTCGTGTGCTGGCATCCGAAGGGCGCGAGAATTCAGATGCGCCTCCGGCGTTGGATTGAAGACCTGGTCATGTCGCAGGGTTACGAGCTCGTCTACACGCCACACGTGACCAACGAATCGCTGTTCGCGCGGAGCGGGCATCTGCAGGCCTATGCCGAGAACATGTACCCGGCGATGCAGGGCGATAAAGAAGGCGAGGCCTACCGTGTGAAGCCGATGAACTGTCCCGGCCATGCGTTGATCTTTGCGGCAAGGCCGCGAAGCTATCGTGAGCTGCCGCTTCGACTATCCGAAATCGCCAACGTCTATCGCTACGAACGCTCCGGAACCCTGCATGGTCTGCTTCGTGTCCGCATGCTGACGATGGATGACGGCCACCTGTTCTGTACGCCTGAACAGGTCGAGGATGAAATCTTCACGTGCATCGACCTGATCGATGAAGTCATGGGCACGCTGGGCCTGGAGTACCGGCTCGATCTAGCCACACGACCCGAGAAACGCATCGGTGCAGATGAAGTGTGGGAGAGAGCGGAGACCGCGTTGAGGAAGGCGCTGGATCGCACCGGCCGGGACTACGGAATGGACGAAGGTGGCGGCGCGTTCTACGGTCCGAAGATCGACATCAAGTTCAAGGATGCGATTGGCCGCGAATGGCAGGGCGCGACGATTCAGCTCGACTTCAACCTGCCGGAGCGCTTCGACCTGGAGTACATCGGGTCGGACAACAAGCCGCATCGGCCGGTCATGATTCATCGGGCGATTTTCGGAACTCTCGAACGGTTTACCGGCTTCCTGATCGAACATTTCGCCGGAGCGTTCCCCGCCTGGCTGGCGCCGATCCAGGTACGGGTCCTGCCGATCACGGACAACCATGCCGAGGGTGCCGCCAACATCGTTCAGCGGTTGAGAGAGGAAGGTTGGACGGTCGAAATCGATGCCAGGTCCGACACGCTCAACTATCGGATCCGGGACGCGGAGCTGCAGAAGGTGCCGTACGTGCTTGTGGTCGGCGATCGTGAAATCGAGGCCGGTACCGTGGCCGTGCGGGCGCGCGGTGCGGAAAGCAAACAGGAAGTCATGGCTCTCGAGGACTTCGTCGCCAGGGCCGGCGAAAAAATTTCCACGCGGGCGCTCGACCTGTGAGTCGGCCGGACGGAGCCTAGTTGTCTCCGTTCCACCACTTGTTCAACGTCTTGATGCGCACTCGCCTGTGCGACGCCTGGCGTACCGCCTGTCCGTCCTCCAGGAGGATCACCTGGGGCGTTTCGTGACGGACTCCCAGTCGGCTCTCTGCCTCCCGCGAAATGGACCGATTCTCGATCACATTGATCAGGAAGACCGTTGCCGACGGGCAACTCTTGACGAATTTATCGACATGACGCCACGCCGATGCACTCAACTCGCAGTTGCTGCTGTGCTTGAACAGGATGGCCCGTTCAGTTGCCAGCATCGTTTCCAGGTCTCCGACGTCTTCTATCTTCCGCATGCATTCACCGTTTCTTGTTTCACTCAATCCTGACGGCATTGCCAAGCTTCCCCGATAGTACCGTCACTGCCGAGCCGCTCAACAGCACCCGCTCTCCCTCACAGGCGACCCCGACGATTCCTCCCCGGGTGGAGACCTGAGCACCCATGATCTCATTCTGCCCCAGGCGCTCGGCCCACCATGGCCCCAACGTACAGTGCGCTGAGCCCGTGACCGGATCTTCGGCAACACCCACAGCCGGGGCGAAGTACCGAGACACAATATCTACGCCGACAGTCTCGGCGGTCGCGGTGCCCGCTCTGCTCGTCACTATCACGCCTCGGGCGTTCAACCGTGCCACGGCGGACATGTCGGGTGTCAGCGCACGAACAGCGGCTTCGTCGATCAGCTCGACCAGAATGTCAAGCCGACTTCTGCCAATCGCCCGAGGCGGATCGGACAGATGCAGAGCCTGAAGCAGCCCTTCCGGAACCTCTCCGGACGGCATCTCAACGGCCGGTTCCGCCGGAAAGTTCATTTCGATACCCAGGCCGCCTCGGGTTGCGGTCAGCTCTCCTCCAAGGGTCTTGAATAGAATTGTCATTGCAGGGTCCGCAGCGCCCGTCTCAAACAGTATATGAGCAGCTGCCAGCGTAGCATGACCGCACAAATCGACCTCTACCGTTGGCGTGAACCAGCGCAATCGCCAACCGTCGGCTTCAGGCCAGAGAACGGCGGTCTCCGCCAGGTTCATTTCGGCGCCCAATGCCTGCATCCACTGATCTGGAACCGGCTCTGTACACAAGCATACAGCAGCCGGATTGCCGGTAAATGGCCTATTCGCGAATGCATC
>CBDUXS010000037.1:0-9078 GCA_965371255.1 uncultured bacterium | reverse complement strand
ATCGATCTGGTTCTCGGCCTCGTGGACAGCCCCGTGAAATCATTCGAGGCGATCGGTATCTCGCTCATCACGGACACGGTGGATATGGCAAACGCCCGGTTGATGTTTGAAAACGGAGCGATCGCCGACGTGAGTGCCAGTCGGGCTTCGGTGAGTCCGACCCGGGAACTTCGCGTGTTTCAGGAGTCCGGCTACTTCAGTCTCGACCTGGCAGCCGGCCGGGGAGAATTTCTGCGTCGCCGGTTGCCGCCTCCGGGGCTGGAAGATTCGACGGAGGCCTCGCTGGAGGATTTCGTCGAGCGTACGAGGATCAAAGGTGACGGCAGGGAACCACTGCGGGCGGAGTTGGAAGCCTTCGTTTCGGCAATCGGCGGCGGACCGAGTGACATCGTTACGGGTCGTCAGGGCAGGGACGCCCTCGAAGTCGCCCTCAATATCTCACTTGAAATCGAGCGGTCTCAGCATGCCATTGCGCAAGATTCGTGAAGAACGGAAACGGCTTGGCGTAGGTGTCCGAAAGGGCCCGCGCACCCTCACGCTGCTTTTCCTCCTGATCATCGTACTCATCGTGATCTTCGCTTTGCCCCGTGCCGGATAGCAGTCCAACCGTCTTCCTCTCCGCCGGCGAGGCTTCGGGGGACCAGCATGGGGCGGAGTTGGCCCGAGAGCTGCGCCTTCGTCTCCCGGGTGCGCGCCTCGTTGGACTCGGCGGCAGCCGTATGGCTGCGCAGGGTGTCGAGTTGCTGGCGAACCTCGATCGACTGGCAGTGCTCGGTTTCGCTGAAGTAGTTGGCCGACTGCCGGATCTGCTGGCACTCCGCAGGCAGGTATTTCGGGCCCTGGAAAGGCTTTCGGTGGATCTCGTGGTGCCGATAGACTACCCCGGCTTCAATCTGCCCTTGTGCCGTCATTCCCGACGCCTCGGGATTCCGGTCCTGTACTACATTGCTCCGCAGGTCTGGGCATGGAAAGAACGCCGGGCCCGTCACCTGGCGGAGTGGGCGAATGAGGTGTGCGTCATACTCCCGTTCGAGAGCGACTTGCTCAAGGCATACGGAGCAAAGGTCAGCTTCGTCGGACACCCGCTCCTCGACCAGAAGACTACGGCTGGCGGATCAGACGATCTTGTGCTCGGACTGTTCCCCGGCTCGAGGCGTCAGGAAGTCGAGCGCATGCTGCCGGTATTTCTGGAAGCGGCGAATCTGGTGGTTGCTGAACGGCCGAATCTCCGCGTCATGGTCGCACGCGCCACCGATTTGCCGGATCGTGTTTACGATGACTGCCCGGGGCACCTGCTTGCGGCCCCTGATGTCGTCGTAGGAAACTCGCGCGCCGCGATTACGAAGTCGGGTACGATTACGCTTCAACTGGCCATTTCTCGCGTTCCTATGGTCGTCGGTTACCGGGTGCATCCTGTTACGTACGGCATTGGCAAACGCCTCGTCCGGGTCGACCATATCGCCCTCGTAAACCTCGTGGCCGGTGAGGAAATCGTGCGGGAGCATATTCAGGCGGCGATGACTCCGGAGGCCCTCGCCCGCGAGGCACTGCGTCTCATAGATCACACAGAAGCACGAACCCGAATGGTTGAGCGACTCGGTGTGGTCCGGGACCGCCTCGGCCAGCCAGGGGCGGCCAGTCGCGTGGCAGATGCGTGTGAAAGGCTTCTGGGACGCGGGGGACGGGGTCCATGATCGCGGTGGTCCGGCGAAAGCGCCTGGAGAACCTGATTCGACAGTCCTGGACGGGGTCCCCAAATTCGGGCCTGCGTGCGCTATCGGTGGCTTATGGTGCCCTGGCCGATCTGCGCAACGCCGTCTTTACACTGGGACTGGCGACATCGGTCCGAGCTCCGATTCCGGTGATTTCGATTGGAGGTCTGACGGTCGGTGGAACTGGCAAGACCCCGATTACGGCAGCCCTGGCCACGCACCTGACTGACTCCGGGTCGAGGGTTGCCGTCCTGACGGCTGGGAATGCGGACGAATTGGCCCTCCACGGCGCCTGGAATTCGGACATCCCGGTTCTGGGTGGGCGGGATCGGCGAGCACTCGCGGAGCGGGCCGCAGATGGAGGAGCTTCGGTGGTGCTCCTCGACTCCGGATTCCAACATCGGCGCCTGCAGCGGGATTTCGACATCGTCGCCCTTTCGGCCGACTATGGAGGGAATCGATCGCGTCTTCCCGCTGGTCCATTCCGTGAACGGTGGGCGGCAATCGCCCGGGCCGACACGGTAGTGGTCGTCCGCCGGCAGGCGACTCGCGAGGATGCGAATCGGCTCGTAAATGCGGTGTTGAGTGCGTTTCCTGGCCTACCGGTGGCTGAAGTGCGGATCATTCCCGTCTCCCTCGCGCCTGTTTCGCAGGCTGCGCACGTGGTGAGGCAACCGTCGCCGGGTGTCGCGGTTGCCGGCATCATGTGGCCCGGGTCATTCTTCGCGGCCGTAGCACAGCTGGGTCTGAAACCAGCGCACCGTCTCACACTTGCAGACCACGCGGCATACGATGAGCGGACGGTGTCGACCGTGGTCGAACTGGCCGGTCCTGGAGGCGTTGTCTGTACGAGCAAGGACGCCGTCAAGCTGGCATCGCTGCTTCCGGACGAGATGCCCGTGTGGCAAATCGAGGAGCGTGTCGTGTGGGAGAAAGGTGGAGCGACTCTCCTTGCCGCGGTTGCCCACATAGCCGGGCTGGGCTCCAGCAGTCCGATGCGTGCCCGATGAAGCTGACGCTGGTCTGCGTGGGCACACCTCGGGGCGTTCTGGTCGAGGCGATCAGACATTATGAGCGCCGCGTTGCCCAATACTTCAGGTTTCAGACGATCGAGGTCACCGCCGGACGGGGAACCCCTGCGGCTGTACGAGAGTCCGAGGCGAAGCGCCTCGTTTCACGCCTGCCCGCCGAACGCAGGTTGTACGCCGTGACCCGCGACGGCCGGCGGTCGACGAGCCGCGACCTGGCAGATCAGCTCGAAGATATCGCCAATTACGGACCCCCGGAGGCAGTATTCGTAATCGGAGGAGCATTCGGTCTTGGCGAGGTAGTACTGCGGAGCGCCGATCGGAAATTGTCTCTCTCGGATCTGACGCTGCCGCACGGGTTGGCCCGGCTCGTGCTCGTCGAGCAGCTCTATCGGGCCGGGACCATTCTGAAAGGGCAACCTTATCACAAGGGCAGCTGAGTGAGCGGCGAAGACACGAATACGACCAGGGAATGGTTCCGCGACTGGTTCGGGGAGGAGTACCTGGCTCTGTACCCTCATCGAGACGAGGCCGAAGCGGCACAAGCCGTACGCCTCTTCCTGGAAACCGTTCCACCGGGAGACGCCGTCGTGCTGGACCTGGCGTGCGGCGCGGGTCGCCACGTTCGTGAATTCGCTGAAGCCGGAGTGCAGGCGATTGGACTCGACCTGTCGGCCGTCCTGTTGCGCGAAGCCCGAAAGACGGACTCGAGGCTGCGCATCGTACGGGGCGACATGCGTGAGCTCCCATTCGGCGACTCCTCATTCGGCGGCCTGACCAGCTTCTTCACGTCGTTCGGCTACTTCGAAACAACCGAGGAAGACCAAGCGGTGATCGGGCAGATTCGCCGGACACTGTCCACGGGTGGCACATTCATGCTCGATTTCTTCAACGCCCTGAAGGTGCGCGCCCAACTCGTCGCCCATGATGTGCGGTGGTTCGGCAATCGGCAGGTCACGCAGACCAGGACCATCGAAGGAGACATGGTCATCAAGCGAATCGCAATCGAGCCGGCGGATTCCTCGGAGCCGGCCAGAACATTTGAAGAACGCGTGCGTCTTTATGAACCACAGCAGCTGGAGTCCATGCTGCGGGAGCAGGGTCTGCCGAGTCAGTATCGATTCGGCGATTACGACGGAAGTCCGTTCACGGAGGGATCGGAGCGTCTCATTCTTGCCGGTCGTGCGCTATGATCGACCACCGTCCAACTGAAGCTTTCCGTCTAACGTCCCGCACCCTCGCGGCACCCGGGAGCCTGGCAGCGGACGTGCTGGCGGGAGGTGACACGTCGGCGTTATTCAGCGGTGTCATCGGGACGGGAGCCTGCCTGGGGGATGCGCCTCACCGCCCCGGTCGCATCGGGCCGGAAACGTTTGTCGCGACGACCCCGTCGGCGAGAGCCAAGCTGGAGGCCGTGCTCGCCGGCGGTGGACTTCTGGTAACGACCGGTCAGCAACCTGGCCTGTTTCTCGGGCCTCTCTACACTCTGTATAAGACTGCCACGGCCATTCGGCTGGCCGCGGAGCTGGAGCGCTCCACCGGTCGGCCGGTGCTGGCGGCATTCTGGGTCGCGGCCGACGATCACGATTGGGATGAGATCGGCGTTTGCCGCGTGCTCACGACCGACGAAACGGTGGAGCCGCTCCGTCTGGCACCGCCTGAAGGACGGGCGGGGCGCAGCGTAGGTGAAGCCCTTCTCCCGGATTCGATCGGTGCGGAACTGGATCGGCTGGCCGAACTCGTCGGGATTCGGACTTCTGGCGATGATCGGTCCGGATTTCTGGACTCCCTGAGGGCGTCTTACCGACCCGGGGAGACGATGTCGGGTGCTTTCGCGGCCGCGATGTCTCGTGTGTTCGCCGACCATGAGTTGGTACTCCTCGACTCTTCGCATCCAACCGTGCGGCAGGCGGCCGTCGGCCTGTATCACGAAATTGTCGACAGGCCCGCCGAGGTAGCGGCTGCGATGGCCCTGGGTCGAGATGCCGTACGGCGAGTGGGGTACGGAATTCAGCTGAATCCGCCCGAGACAGGCCTGCAGCTGTTCTACGACAGCGGGTCTGCACGGCGTCATGTACTGGCGACGTCCGACGGCTTCACCGTTCCCGACGTTGCCGGCTGGTCGGCGGCAGCGTTGGCCGACCTTCTCGACGATCAGCCCGCCGCATTCACGCCGGCTGCCGCCCTCAGACCTGTTCTTGAAAGCTGGTTGCTTCCCGTTGCGGCATGTGTTCTCGGCCCGGGAGAGCTGGCATACTGGGCGCAACTACGGCCCCTGTTTCAAATGCTGAATGTAGACATGCCGGCAGTCGCGGCGCGCGACAGTTGGTTGCTGATCGAAAACCGTGTCGACCGTTTACTCCGCAGACTCGAAGTGAACGAGGCGGTCGTCGAGCGGGATGGCCGAGAGTTGCGTCGCCACGTGCTGGATTCGGGAAGACCGGAGGGAGTGAGCGTGGCCCTGGCAAATCTCGACAAGGACTTCGGGGCACGAATTGCCGAACTCGAAACCGCCGCCGATTCGGAACTACCCGGTCTCAAATCAGCGGTCGGAAAGGCCCGACATGGTGTGGAGAGGGTGCTGGACGACCTTCGTCGAGTCGTGGACCGTCGAGTCGCCGAGCGGGAGTCCACCGGACTCGAGCAGCTCCGACGTCTCATGGCGAACCTCGTGCCGGAGGGCGCCTCCCAGGAGCGGACACTTGGTGCGGCAGGCTTCCTGGCCAGGTATGGTCCGCAACTCGTCGAGCACCTGACAGGACATGTACACGTTGCTGGCCCACAGAGTCAGGACTAACATCTGACATGGCTATCTGGGCTCTCGTTCTGCTTGTTCTGCTCATGATCCCGCTGCTCGCGATCGTCATCGATTCCGAGTTCGGCCGGGCTCTTGCCCGGAGAATATCGAGGGAAGGCTCCGAGGGCACCGGCCAGTTGCAAGAGCGCATATCGCGTCTCGAGGGTGAGGTCCGGTATCTCACCGAAAGCCTGGAGGCGGTCCGTGATGAGACGGGATTCCTGAGGTCCTTGTTGGACGAGGATTCCGCCGCCGCGTCACGCTCCCTGCCTCCCGGCGACTGAGCGCCCGCCAGTGACGTTTCGCTCCCGGCCGTGGCGCCGTCGGCAGGGGCACCACACTACTTCCGTGGGCGCGGGAATTTTCATCAGCCGGTTGACGGGCGTCGCGCGCGACGCGGCAGTGGCAGCATTCCTGGGCACCCACCTGATTGCGGACGCTTACTGGGCGGCCATCAAGATTCCCAATATCATCCGTAATCTGCTCGGAGAGGGAACTCTCTCAGCCGCGTTCGTCCCGGTCTACAGTGAGCAACTCGAGAACCGCGACTCGGGGGAAGTGTCACCACCGCGTCTCGCGGCGTCGGTTCTGGGGCTCGTTTTGATCGTCGCCGCTCTGATGAGCGGACTCGGCGTATTGCTGGCGCCCTGGATTACCGGCGCGCTGCTCGGGGGCGCGGATGAAGCCACGCGCGTTCTCACGACCGGTCTGGTTCGAATCCTGTTTCCCATGTCCGGTGTCCTGATACTCGGCGCCTGGTGCCTCGGCGTGCTTACGTCGCACAACCGCTTCTTCCTGCCGTTCGTCGCGCCTGCCGCCTGGAATCTGACGCAAGTGGCCGGTTTGCTCGTCGCCGTGTCGCTGGGTGTGGAGTCGCTGGCGCACGCCCTGGCCTGGTCGGCACTGCTGGGCAGTATGATTCAGGTAGGCATCCAGTTACCGGCCGCGATCCGCCTGTCGGGTGTGCGCCGTCCGGCCCTCGAATTTGCCTGGGAACCGATGAGACGGGTGATGCGAAACTCGCTTCCGGTCATATCGAGTCAGGGGATATTCCAGATCTCATCGCTCGTCGATCTGGCTCTGGCCGGCCTCGCGGGAACGGGGGCACTGGCGGCTCTGGGTTATTCGCAGCGGCTGCTTTATCTGCCAATCAGCCTGTTCGGGATCAGCGTCGCCGCGGCCTCTCTACCCGCGATGTCGAGACAGGCGACGGCGGAAGCGCTCAGAACCCGCCTCGTAGATGGCTTCTTCCAGATCACGTTTTTCGTTCTGCCTGCCGCCGTGGTGCTTCTCCTGTTTGGTGACCTGGCCATCGCCGTGATCTATGAGCGAGGAGAATTCACGGCGGACAGCACGGCGCTGGTGGCCGCCGTACTCGCTGCCTATTCGCTCGGACTGTTGGCGATGAGTTGCATGAAGCTGTTCGCCAGCGGCTTTCACGCGCTTCAGGATACGGCGACGCCGATGCGGATCGCCGTCGTCTCGGTGGGGTCCGGCATCGCGATCAGCGTGGCCCTGACGCTATCGATGCGACAGGCGGGTTACGGCCCTTACAGCGCGGTCGGTCTCGCACTTGGAGGTGCGTGCGGAGCCTGGTTGAATCTCATGTTGCACTGGTGGCTGCTCTCGCGGCGCATCGGGCGCTTGTTCGATAGAGCTGCCCTGCGCTCGGTAGTTCGGCTCGGGGTGGCCGTGATCGTCGCAGCGGGTACATCCACATTCGTTCGCCGGTTGCTCGAGGTTCGACTTTCCGATGCGTCGTTTCTCGGAAACCTCGGCTTGCTCCTGGCAGTCCTCGTTACAGGCGGCGCCACCTACTTGCTGATAGCAGGAAAGCCGCCGCGTATGAAGTCCGGTACTCGCGATGACACGATCTGACGGTCTGACCGAAAAACTCGCAGAACTTCCTGCGGCTCCTGGCGTCTATCTGTTTCGCGACGCGTCGGGAACCGTCGTATACGTCGGCAAGGCCAAGTCTCTACGGGCCCGTGTGCGGAGTTATTTCCGCGCCGACGCTGTCCGGGATCCGAAGGTTCAGCGGATGATGACCGTCATCGAAGACGTCGAGACCATCCTCGTCGACACGGAAGCTGAGGCCTTGCTGCTCGAGGCCACCTTGATCCGGGAGCAAACACCGCGATTCAATTTGCTCCTCAAGGACGACAAGTCGTTTCCGTATGTAAAAGTGACCGTTCAGGAAGCGTTTCCGCGAGTGATGGTCACGCGTCGTCTCGAGCCGGACGGCTCCCGGTACTTCGGGCCGTTCACGAACGTCAAGTCGATGAGGCGGGCGCTGCGAATGATCAAGACGACGTTCGCCGTCCGGACGTGCGACTACCAGTTGCCGCGACGGGCTCCAGATCGCCCTTGCCTGGACTTCCATATTGGTCGCTGCAAGGCGCCTTGCGTCGGTTACCAGTCGGAGGATGAGTACCGATCGATGATCGACCAGATCCTCGACGTACTGGGAGGGAAGAGCGCCGAACTGCGGTCGAGGGTGCTCCGCGACATGAAGACGGCAGCCGCCGATCTGGAGTTCGAACGGGCAGCCGAATACCGGGACGTGCTTGCCGGGCTGGAGGTACTCAAACGTCGGCAGACGACGGTCGACTTCCGCGGCGGCGATCGCGATGTCCTGGGCATCTCGGCCGCAGGAAGTGACGTCTGCGCTGTGATGCTGCGGGTGCGGGACGGACACCTGCTGGGAAGGGAAGCCAGGTTTCTCCGGGAGGCCACGGAAGCCTCACCCCGCCAGCTGGTGGGTGCGGCCATTCGTGGGTTTTATTTCCCTTCCGGTGATGTGCCGGAGGAAATCCTCGTTCCGGCCCTTCCGGATGACCTCAACGTGCTCTCGGACATTCTCACCCGGCGGCGGGGCGGGGGAGTCGCCATCGTTCGGCCGCAGCGCGGCCAGAAACGGCGCCTCATAGAACTGGCGGAGGAAAACGCCCGGCATCTGGCGGAAGACGGACCCGCGGGAGAAGACGCCTTTTCCCCTGTGAGTCTCATAGCCGAGCCGGCCCGCCGACTGGCGAGCGCCCTGTGCCTCGACGAGCCTCCACGAACGCTTGTCTGTTTCGACATCTCGACCCTCGGAGGCCGCGAGTCGGTCGGCAGCGCCGTCTGGCTTACGAACGGGCGCCCCGAAAAGCGTCAGTATCGTCGATTTCGCATTCGGAACACGCCGGACGGAGAAGTGAACGACTATTCGATGATGCAGGAGGTCGTAGGTCGCTATTTCCATCGGCGTGTGGCGGAGGGGAGTACACTGCCTGATCTGGTTGTGATCGACGGTGGAAAAGGACAGCTTGGTGCCGCGCTTCAGGGTATGGAATCGTCCGGCGTATCCGATCTTCCGGTGGCCGCGCTGGCCAAGCGACTCGAGGAAGTGTTTCTGCCCGGTCGAGTTGATCCCGTCAGGCTCGCGGCTTCGGATCCGGGACTGCGCTGGTTGCAGGTCGCCCGAGACGAGGCCCACCGGTTCGCCGTCAGCTACAATCGACGCCTGCGCCGGCGCCGAACATTGAAGTCCGAGCTGTCG
>CBDUXS010000036.1:0-9378 GCA_965371255.1 uncultured bacterium | reverse complement strand
TCGACAGGCCCGCCACGGGCACGCGCCCCCCGGCCATCTGACCGTGTCCGCCTGCGGTGCCGCGGCCCCCAACGACTTCACGAACCTTGACACCGGCGTTGGCCCGCGCGTGGTCTGCCCGAACAGAAATCAGTATGTCGTCACCATGAGTGCCAATCGCGACGACCCAGTCGACCGCTTGCACGCGAAGAAAGAAATCGGCGAGTTGAGCGACCAGGTCGGGGTAGGCGAGACGTCCCAGTGGAACGCACACCACGCCGCCGCGGCGCCACGCCCGTTCAAGTCCATCGTGAAGCGACTGAAATAATCCTTTCGGCACGCGTGCGTGCCGGATGCGGGACAAGGTAGTCAGATCCATTCTTGGATACAGGTAAACGCTGGCGGCGATGTCGGCCGCAGATGCCTCCCGGCCAAGATCCTGGGTTTCGGATTGAATGGCGTAGAACAGGCCGGTAGCGAGACTCCGGTCAGGTTCGATGCCTCCGGCACGCATCAACTCGACGATCATCGTTGAGCACGCCCCGTATTGCTCCCGCACATCGTGGTAGGCGGCGAAATGCGGGTTCTCGCGAGCTGGATGGTGATCGATCACGGCCGCAAGACGGCCGTCCTCGGGGACGACGTTGTTCCCCGCCCCGGGCTGAGCATCCACCAGTACGAAAGCATCGCCCGGTTGGAATTCAAACCCCTCGATCCGCTCGAACTCCACGCCGATGCCGTCCATCAGCGAGCGGTTTTCCGCCCGGCCGATGATTCCACCGAATGATGTGACGACGGGAAGGCCACAGGCTTTCTCGAGCACGACCCGTAGACCGGCGGCCGAGGCGATCGCATCAGGATCCGGGTTGTCATGTGTAAGGATGACGATACGGTTCGCACCCGACAGTGCATCAACGAGAGCTGCGAACCGCACTTCGTCACATGGTGCCGATCCGCCCGGTTCACCCGACTCCGGGCTCATCGATCGGTGCCGTCGCGCCGTGGGATCGGATACAACGGTCGAGTTCTCACGCGAACCCTCCGGCGACGAGGAATGGATTCGATGCGGCCTCGCGCTCTACCGTCGTCGCGGGACCGTGCCCGCTATAGAGGACGGTGGTGGCCGGCAAAGTGAGGATCTGCTGCCGGATGGACTCCAGCAGGGTACGCAGATCGCCCCCCGCGAGGTCCGTGCGACCTATCGACCCGGCGAATACGCAGTCGCCGACGAATGCCACGCCCGATCCCACGAACACCACGCCTCCGGGAGAATGCCCGGGGGCGAAGCGGACCGACAGCTGTACGCCCTCAAAATCCAGGGTCTGCCCGTCTGCAAGTTCCACATCCGGCGGCGGCGGCTGCTCGACCGAGATTCCGAACATCCGTCCCTGGTCGGCCGCCGCATCGTACAGAAATCGGTCTGCTGGATGGAGGTGAATCGGGGCCCCGGTGGCGCGGGCCAGTTCCGCCACGGCGCCAACGTGGTCCAGATGTGCATGCGTGAGAAGGATCGCCGAAACGTCGCCTTTCCAATCCTTCAGGCGAGCCAGAATGTGCTCAGGATCGGCTCCGGGATCGATCAGGACGCCTCCCGGACAATCACCTGCGCGCACCAGGTAACAGTTCGATTGGAACGGGCCCAGCACGAGCGTTTCGACCCGGAGCGAGGGCGTGCCGCAATCCGAATCGGTCGGCACGGATTCGGTCAGACGGAGAAGGAGGTCCCGCAGCCGCAGGAACCCGTGGCATTCGGGTTTTCGAACGTGAATCCGGATCCCTTGAAGCTGCTGTGGTAGCCGATATTCACGCCGGCGAGGTACTGCGCGCTGAACGGGTCGATCAACAGTCGGATACCCTGCGACACGACACGAAAATCGTCCTCCTCGGCCGGGGCCTCGTCCACTTCGAGGCCGTACTCGAACCCGGAGCAACCACCGGGCAAGACGCTCACCCGGAGCGCCGCGGAGTCTGCGTCGAGTCCTTCCGTTTCGAAGAACTTTCGCACTTCCACGGCCGCTTCAGCCGTCAACTCGAGCTCGGCGCGCGGCGCGTCGGCGACTTCCTGATTCGTCTTCATGATTGAAATCTACTCGTCTTCCCCGTGCGCGAGCCAGCGCTCAGCTTCGAGGGCCGCCATGCAACCGGTTCCGGCGGCCGTCACGGCCTGGCGGTAGAAATGGTCCATGACATCACCCGCCGCGAACACACCTGGCACGGACGTAACGGTTCGCCACGGAACAGGCGTAGCTATGTACCCGTTGGGCTTCAATTCGATCGCATCGCCAAGGAATGCCGTGTTCGGTACGTGGCCAATCGCTACGAACATGCCGTCGACGTCGATTTCCCGCTGTTCGCCTGTGTTTACGTCCTCGACACGAATCCGCTCGATAAGGTCTTCCCCGACAACCTCTTCTACCACGGTATTCCACATCACGGTGATCTTCGGATTTGCCAGGACGCGATCCTGCATGATCTTCGAGGCCCGAAACTCGTCGCGCCGATGGATGAGAAGGACTTCGGACGCAAACTTCGTCATATACATCCCATCCTCCATCGCACTGTCTCCGCCCCCGACGACGGCGATTACCTTGTCACGAAAGTGAGGTAGTGCCCCGTCGCAGACCGCACACGCCGACACCCCGCCACCGGACTGGGCCAGCCGTTCCTCGCCGGGGATGCCGAGCCAGCGAGCGTTGGCACCCGTTGAAATGATCACGGCGTCAGCCATCAGCTGTTTGCCGTCGCCGCCGGTCAGGCGAAAGGGGCGTTCCGAAAAATCGACCTGTTTGATGTCTTCGGTCACGATACGAGTATCGAACCGCAGCGCCTGATCGCGGAATCCGGCCATCATATCCGGGCCGGTGACGCCTTTCGGAAAGCCGGGATAGTTCTCGACTTCGGTCGTGAACATCAGCTGGCCGCCCGGAACCATGGTCGCACTGAACGATCCTTCGTATACGAGCGGATCCAGCTGCGCCCGCGCCGCGTAGATCGCGGCAGTCCAGGCCGCAGGCCCGGATCCGATGATAATCAGCTTCTCGTGCTGTACGTCACTCATATCTATTCTCTTGTCGTCCGGTTAATTCAGATTTCCACCGCACCCGCAGCGCGCCGCGACCGCTTCCATCCACTCCATGGGTACCCGTTCGGTACCGGGCTCCATTCCGCCGGCGTCGGGTCCGTGCCAGTCCGAGCCGCCCGTGACGAGAAGATCGAGACGGTACGCGATTGCCCGCAGTTCATCGCGACGCGTGCCATGGTTCTTCGGGTGCATGACCTCTATGCCGTCCAGCCCCGCGGCCGCCCAGGTGACGATCTGCTCATCGGAATACGCGCGCCCCGGATGCGCCAGCACAACGACGCCCCCCGCTTCGTGCACGCAACCAAACACTGCCGCTGGCTCAACTTCACGCTTTTCCACGTACGCCGGCCCTCCGTCAGCCAGATATCGTTGAAACACGGAGTGGACATTCGGCATCAGCCCCGACGCAACGACAGCCCGCGCTATGTGCGCACGGGTCGGAACACCGTTCCCGGCTTCTCGTTCGACGGCCTCCAGTTCCAGGTCCACTCCCAATTGGTTGAAGCGAATCACAATCTCGCTTATCCGTTTCCTTCGGTCCTCCCGGATATCCGCAAGAAGCAAGTCGAGAGCTTCGCTCCCATCGGTCACTCCGTATGCCAGCAAGTGCACCGATTGACCTGCCTCCGTTGCGGAGATCTCGCCGCCGGGAAGCCAGGCCAGTCCCAGGCGCTCGGCCTCGACGCCGGCCTCCATGACGCCCGCCAGCGTATCGTGATCGGTCAATGACACGCCCGCGGCTCCACGACGAGCCGCCTCCTGAACGACCCGGGCGGGGTCCAGAGTTCCGTCCGACGCATTTGAATGAAGGTGGAGGTCGGCGAAGCTCAAGATGGGGACGTGTTCATCGACTCGGACCGATCGAACAGGGCACGCAGCTCATCGGGAGACAACCCGGCTAGATCGTCGTCTGTTCTCAGGTCGTCGTCTACCGCCACGACGCGGTACGGGCGCTGGCCGTTGCTGGCGCAGAAGAACACCAGCGACCGACGTCCTGCCGATTCATCCAGCACCGGACGCCAGGTGTCGCCGTCAGCCTTTATCCGGCTTGGCATTTCGTGATCTTTCCTTTGGGGTCGCCTGGACACGGATCAGGGCTGTCAGCGCCGCGTCGAGAACGTGTTCCGTGGCTCCGATGCGAATCCGGCACGCACCGGTTTCGTCCGTCGCAAGCATTTCTATCTTCGTGCCGAGCAAGAGACCTATCGCGCTCAGCGCCCGCAATTGGCCACCATCGTGGTCGGCCACTTGCCTGACGACAGCAAACGAGCCCGGCCCTGCTTCCGTCAGCGGCATCAATTCGCACCGCTCGATGGAGCCGTCCCGAGTCGGAATCGGCGCGCCATGCGGATCGGTCGCCGGATTCCCCAGAGCCTGCGCCATACGATCGACCAGATCGTCTGATACCGCGTGCTCAAGTCGCTCGGCTTCGGGATGGACGCCGTCCCAGGAGTAACCGAGCCTGTCTATCAAGAACGTTTCGATGATTCTGTGCCGTCGAATGACCCGCAGAGCTGTTGCGCGGCCATCTGCGGACAGGCGAACCCCGTGATAGGGAACGTGGCGGACCAGTCCCTGCTCCGCGAGGCTCTTTACCATGTTCGTGACGGAGGCGGCGGAACGGCTCAGCCGATCAGCTAGGTCGCTTGTCGAGGCGGGCGCCGCTTCGCTCTCCAGCCCGTAAATCGCCTTCAGGTAGTCTTCGACTGCCCTGCTATGGGTCTGTTCTCCAACCATGTCTAACCAGTGAAGTCGATGGACTCGGTAAGTCCGGCCAGGTATGTGGCAATCAAGTCAGCCGCCTGATCGACGTCAGCGACGCTGACAAGTTGGTTGGGGCTGTGCATGTATCGGTTCGGAATGCTGACGAGACCTACCGCAACGCCGGCGCGCGACATTCGTACCGCATCTGCGTCCGTTCCGGTCATGGCGGGAATAGCCTGGATCTGCACCTCGATTTCCTCCGCACTGGCCGCGGCCGCCAGACCGGCGTAAACCGTACGGTTGATGGCCGCCCCACGCGCCAGGACCGGACCCTTCCCGAGCCGGATGTCCCCATGCTCGGTCTTTTCGACTGTCGGATAATCGGTCGCATGAGTCACATCCACGACGATGCCGGCCTCGGGATCGAGGCCGAAGGCCCCGGTACGGGCACCGCCACCCGCTATGTAACCAATTTCTTCCTGCACCGTGGCCACGGCCACGACCTGCACCCGGCAACCGCGCTCGGCCGCTCGGCGCAACGACTCAAGTACAACCACCGCCCCGACGCGATTGTCAATCGAGCGCGCGGCAATGAGATCGTCTCCCAGGCTCACGGTATCCGAGCGGATCACCGCAACGTCGCCGATCGAGATACTGGCCTTCGCCTCGTCGCCGGTCCCTGCTCCGATGTCGATCCACAACTCCTTCAGCTTTACTGCCTTGGTCGCGTCGTCACCCTTGATCAGATGAACGGCGCGACGGCCTACGACGCCTGCTACGATGCCGTCCGCTGTCAGGACGTCGACTCTCTGGCCGACCAGGACGTGCGGGTCCCATCCGCCCACGCCGACGACCCACAGGAACCCCTCATCGTCGATGTGATTCACCATCAGGCCGATCTCGTCAGCGTGCCCGGCCAGCATTACGGTAGGTGTCCCGTCGGGGTTGATCTCGGCAAAGCTGTTCCCGTGCACGTCCGCCCAGGTTCGTTCGGCAAATTCTGCCGCCGCCGCACGCCAGACGGCTGCCGCTGCCGCTTCATGCCCGGATGGGCCCGGTGCGTCAAGCAATCGGATCAAAAGAGCGCGCGTCTCAAAATCCATTGTTACTCCGGTTGCTGGTCTGTTCGTCGGCGGGAACATCGAGAGTCAAGCCTAGCATGCGCCGCAGGAAGCGGCAACGCGGGTTCAGGGGGTCTCGCGGTCCAGTAGCTCGCGAACCCGCCGGGCCAGCTCGGGTGACTCTGTTTCTGACTTTCCTGACTCCGCCAGACGGTCGAGGAACAGGCGTTGAAAGTTGAAGTACGGATAGCAATTCTTGCACACGGCGAGGTGCTCGGCCACCTGTTCGTTGGTCGCGTCCTCCAGCTCTCCGTCCAGAAAGTCGAACAGCAGCTCCAGGGCCGTTTCGCAGTTCATCGCAGAAATCCCATCTCGACGGCATACTCGTACAGGCGCACCTGGAGGCGCTTCCTGGCGCGGAACAATCGCGATTTCACGGTTCCGACCGGAATTCCAAGCAGGTCGGCGATCTCCTGATAGGCCAGCCCTTCGATATCAGACAGGACGATGGGGATGCGGAAGTTGTCCGGCAATTCCTGGATTGCCGCGATCACTTCGTCATCAATGATCCGCTCGAAGATCTGTCCCTCGGGATCTGCTTCGAACAGGGTGTCGGTCGGCGGGCGTTCGGCGACTTCTTCAAACTCCACGCTCGTCGGACGGCTCTTCACGCGGCGGAATTCGTTGATGAATGTGTTACGCAGGATCGTCATCAACCAGGCCCGGCAGTTGGTGCCTGTTTCGAACCGGTCCCAGCTCCGATACGCCTTGAGTATCGCGTCCTGTACGAGGTCTTCGGAGCGCGCTTCGTCGCCGCCCGTGAGTCGCAGCGCAAGCCCGAACAACGCATCGAGGTGCGGCAGCGCCTCGCGTTCGAACTCGGCCCTGATTGAATCGGGGCGCGTCATGCCGGTTTCAAGCCTGGTTGGCCCGGGACTCTGGAAGGGCGTGATATCACTGACATACCGGTAGTATGCAGGCCGGTGCGGGTTCAGACAATCGAATCGGAGTGCCTTAGAGGGCGAGGAAGCAGAGGCGACACACGCAGAGAATTGCGTGCCCGCGGCCGGCTGTGGAGGATCGGGTCCGACCGGACGCGCCCCCCCAGCCGTCAATCATTGCGTATCGGTTGTCCTGTTCGGCTCACATGGTTGCCAGCGAGAACGAATTCTGGCGAAAGATCCCTGGCGAGGGACAGTGTCCACCACCAATTGTTACGCCGCTGCCGCTACCTCTGACGGACGACAGCGCGGCCAGAATCGCCACGGAACGACCGTCCATCGATCTGAGAGGCCGCGGGTTTTCAGATGCGCCGACCATGAAGTCCGACAGGTCGGAATAGGATGCGACCGGGTTTTCCGGCTTTTCTTCTTCCTCGATCAACTCGAGCAGAGCCAGAGGATTCGGAATCGCCGCACTCAGGCTGGCTCGTACGGTAGCGAACGTGGGAGCCGAGACGCGTTGCGGGATCTCAGCCGCTAACGAAGATGCGGAACCACCGGGCCTGTCGATGTCTTTGATCAATTCCCGGAGTTGTACGACCTCGAGCGGTGAATCCCACTCCATCGTCTCCGCAAGTTGGACGAGCCGCAACGGGCGGCCATCCTCGGAGAGTGAGTCAATCGAGATGCGTCCGTACGCGAGCACGGCAACGTGCAACGCGATGGACAGCAGAACACCTCCAGCGACGGCGCGGCGGTAGGAACGTTCACGATCACTTCTCGTGCGCATCTTCCATCTCCCTCTGCCTCTACTGTCGGCACCCATTCGGCGCTCGGTCTAGTTTGAAAACACGGGTGGGCTGCAAGAGTTCCGGTACGAGTTCCTGGACTGCTTCACATCGCGTGTGTGTCTCTTGATGTGTAGGTTTCCCGTATGTGTGGACGATTCACCCTCGCAACGCCTGCGGCCGAATGGGCGTCGCTGTTCAATGTCGAACCGCTGGATGTCGATCCCCGGTACAACGTGGCGCCGACGAATGACATCGTCGTAGTCCGACGCTCAGAACAGCACCTTGCGCCCGAAGCTGACCTGTTGCGTTGGGGTCTGATTCCGGGCTGGACAGACTCGCCCGGGGAATTCCCGCTGTTGATCAATGCACGCTCGGAAACCATCAGTTCAAAACCATCGTTCAAGGACGCATTCAGGGATCGCCGTTGTCTGGTGGTCGCGGACGGGTTCTACGAGTGGAAAAACGATCGTGGCCGAAAGCGTCCGTTCTGGATTCACCTGGCAGACGGCCGGCCATTCGGCATCGCGGCAATCTGGGATCGCTGGAGCAAGACCGGAGAACAAGCGCCACTCGAAAGCTGTGCTCTCGTTACGACAGAGGCCAGTGAGGACCTGACCGACCTGCACGCGCGAATGCCGGTCGTACTGGATCGCGAGCAGATGGCCTGTTGGCTGGACCCTGGATCCAATACGGACGACCTTGCGGCACTGATGCTCCCCGGCCCGGACGGCAGATTCCGGACACGTGAGGTGTCACAGCGTGTGAACAATGTGCGACATGACGACGAGGCCTGTATCGCTCCTGCCGGGACCCAGGCGAGCCTGTTTACTTGATCGTTCTAATGTAACAGGCCAGTCGTACTCCCCCTCCGGGCCTCAGCACCCCCTTGCGGCGTCCGAAACGGCGATTTACGTTCGGGTGCCGGCTCCGTCGATCGTCGGCATTGACATGTGGCCTCTGATTTGATTGATTGGTTAATCAAAAAAGCATGGCAACCGACACCAAAGACCGGATACTGGAAGTCGCCGCCCGGCTGTTCGCCGAGCAGGGCTACCATGCCACCGGGGTCGCGGGAATTCTCCGCGCCGGCGGCGTAAAGAGCGGAAGCCTGTATCACTTCTTCTCGAGCAAGGAAGACCTGTTGGTCGCCGTCATGCAGCGCCATCTGGATTTGCTGCGTCCCCGGATACTGGAGCGGGCGGAGGCGGAAAGCACTTCGGATGATCCGCTCGAGCACGTTTTCTCGCTTCTCGGCATCTACAGGCGCAGTCTGCTGATTTCAGGTATCACACTCGGCTGCCCTGTGGGAGATCTCGCTCTCGGGGTTGGCAACTCGGTTCCGAGGGTCCGCACCCTGATCGAGGAGTACTTCTCTGCCTGGATTGCGCAGGTTCAGGTCTGGCTTGACGCAGCCGGTTCGCGACTTCCAGCCGGATTGGACCGCGGCGCGTTGTCCCATCAGGTCCTGGCCGTGGCGCAGGGTGGGATCATTCAGGCCCGCGCCGCCGAATCTCTCGACCCGTACGACGCTTGCGTGGCGCAACTTCGATCGACTTTCGAACTTCTCGTGGCACGAAGCCGTTACGAGCAGAAGGAATCGCGCGATTCGCTCGTAGGCGAGCCCGTCAGCAACGAAGAATCCGCTGTCGGCGAGGTTGGCAACCAGTTCCAGTGGCGAGCCTGGTGATGAGCGCCCGTGAAGCCGTGTCGGCTGCGGACGAGCAGAAAATTCGCGAAATGGTGCGCCGCGTGGTGCTCCGCACGGTGGGAGTCGTCGGACCCGTGACCGCGAGATCGGAACGCCGGCTCGTGACTCAGGA
>CBDUXS010000035.1:0-9687 GCA_965371255.1 uncultured bacterium | reverse complement strand
CCTCTTTCCGTGATCTGCTCGCCCAGCCACATCACGTAGATCGCACCAGCCGTCAGCAGCAGAACCGTCAACAGGCGGAATCCCATGCCCGGGTGTGTCACAACGCCTGCCTGCGATTCGAGGAACAGCGAGTAGCCGTACGCTTGAGACATGCTCAGAAACACCGTCACGTAACGGGTCCACTGAGTCAGTTTCCGCTGACCGTCCTCGCCCTCCCGCTGCAGCTTCTTGATCGTCGGGAAGGTGGCGCTCAGAACCTGGAATATGATGCTGGCCGAGATGTACGGCATGATGCCGAGCGCGAACACGGTGGCTCGCTGAAGGGCACCCCCGGTGAACAGGTCATAGATGCCGAACAGCGTCCCGTCGAACTGCCCCGCCAGGCCACGCAGCGCGATCATGTCCACCATGGCGGTGGGGATGTGCGCTCCAAGCCGGTAAATCGCCAGACACATGAGCGTAAAGAGAATCTTCTCTTTTAGCTCCGGAATCTTGAACAGGTTGGCGGCCGCGAAAGCGGCGCTGGTGCGTTCTTTCGCCATGTCAGCCGATCAGTTCCACCGTGCCGCCGTCCGCCTCGATGCGCTCGCGGGCCGAGGCACTGAACGCATGCGCCCGAATCGTGACCGCCCGGCCCGGAGAGCCATCACCCAGGATCTTGACGAGTTTTCCGGCCGACCTGATGAGTCCATGGTCCGCCAGCTCATCCGGACCAATCGCCGCCTCCGGAAGGTCGACTAGCGCCGACAGGTTGACGACCTGATAACGCTTGGGATTGAGCGACTTGAATCCCCGCTTCGGCACGCGCCGATGCAGGGGCATCTGACCGCCCTCGAACCAGGCCGGAATCGACACGCCCGTCCGAGACTTCTGACCCTTGTGTCCCCTTCCGGATGTCTTGCCCGAACCGGATCCGTGACCGCGACCGACACGCTTTCGCGGACGATGTGACCCGGGTGCCGGGCTCAGGTTTTCCAGTCCAAGACGCTGTTTCGCCATTCTCAGTCTACCTCCTCGACCACGACGAGATGTGAGACGACACGAATCATCCCCCGAATCATCGGGTTGTCCTGCTTCACTACTTCCGCCTGATGATGGCGGAGTCCCAGAGCCCGCAGGGTGTCCTTCTGCTTGCGCATCGCGTTGCTACCGCTGCGAACCTGCTTGATCCGTAATGTCTTAGCCACGCATCGCCTCCCGGAGTTCCTCGAGCTCGATTCCGCGCTCGTGCGCCACCTGCTCCGGAGTCACCAGGGTCTGGAGACCGTTCATCGTGGCAGCGACCACGTTCATCGGATTATTGGACCCGAGACTCTTCGTCAGGATGTTCTGCACGCCGGCACACTCCAGAACCGCGCGGACAGGTCCGCCGGCGATCACGCCGGTTCCCGGCCGGGCGGGCTTGAGCAGTACGCGACCCGCACCGCTTCGCCCGATGAGTTCATGGGGAATCGTTCCGTTTACGATCGGAACTTCAACCATGCTGGCCCGGGCCCGCTCGATTCCCTTGCGAATTGCCTCTGCTACCTCGTTCGCCTTACCAAGGGCCGTGCCGACCTTGCCGTTACCGTCACCCACCGCGACCAGCGCCGTGAATGAGAATCGTCGACCACCCTTCACGACCTTGGAGACGCGATTGATGTGAATCACGTTCTCACGGATGTTGTCGGTATCGCGGTCGCGTCTGCGGTTCTGTCTCTTCGCCATTCTAGAAACTTTCGTCCTTCAGAAGTCGAGTCCGCCGGCGCGTGCACCCTCCGCAAACGCCTTGACCCGCCCATGATATTGATAGCCGCCTCGGTCGAATATGATCTTCTCGATACCATTCTCCCGGGCCTCTTGCGCCAGGTGCCTTCCCGCTGAATAGCAGGCCGCGACCTTAGCGGTCATCCCATCCTCGGCTTCGACCGGAATGGGCAGCCGCGTCGAAACCGCCACGAGCGTCGTGCCGCGATCGTCGTCGATGAGCTGGCCTTCCATATTTTTTAAGCTGCGAAACACCACGAGACGCGGACGGTCCGCAGTGCCGCGGATTTTCTTGCGCACTCGCCTGTGCCTCTTCGCCCTCTGGGTGCGACGCGTCCCCGCGCTGCTCTTCGACATCTATCGTTCTCCGTTGTTGCTCAGGCGCTCGCCGCGGCCTTTCCGGCCTTGCGCCGGACGTGCTCGCCGCGGTAGCGGATTCCCTTGCCCTTATACGGCTCCGGCTTCCGCACCTTGCGGATACGCGCTGCCGTCTCGCCTACCTGCTGCTTATCCGTGCCTCGCACATGCAGGAGCGTCGGCGACTCTACGACAAGCTCGACCCCCTCGGGCGCCACGAATGCGACCGGGTTGCTGTACCCTACGTTCAACTCGATTCCGCTTCCCTTTTGCAGCACCCGATACCCGACACCGTGGATTTCCAGGGTCCGCTCGAATCCGTCGGTTACGCCCTGCACCATGTTGGCGATCAGGCTGCGGGTCAGTCCATGCAGCGAGCGGTGTCGCGGCTGGTCAGTGGGGCGCGTGACATGGATCTCGCCGTCCTCATGCGTGATCTCCATGTCCGGTTCAAACGACCCGGACAACTCGCCTTTCGGACCCTTCACCGTGACCCGTGTCCCCTCCAGCGTAACCGTCACGCTGTCCGGAATTGGTATGGGCTGTCGGCCGACTCTCGACATCTGTTCGTCTCTTCCTCTAGTTTCCCAGGCGTCCTAGTAAACTGTTGCCAGGACTTCGCCGCCGACCTGTCCTGCACGGGCTTCCCGGTCCGTCATCACTCCGCGGGACGTGGACAGGATCGCGATCCCCATTCCCGCCCTTACCTTCGGCACGTCACTCGCGCCTACATAGCGGCGCAGCCCCGGACGAGATACGCGCTTCAACGATCGGATCACCGGGCGTTCCTCTTCGGTATACTTCAGATAAAGCCGCAAGACACCGTGGCGACCGTCGTCGAGAACCTTGTAGCCGTGAATGAAGTGGTTCTCCGTCAGGATGCGACTGATCTCGATCTTCAGTTTCGAGACGGGCATATCGACGCGCCGGTGACCGGCGTGACCCCCGTTGCGAATCCGAGTCAACATGTCTGCGATAGGATCATTCATGCTCATGGTTTACCAGCTCGCCTTTCGGACACCCGGAATTTCTCCCCGCAGGGCCATTTCCCGGAAGCAGATCCGGCACAGACCAAACTTCCGCATGTAGGCACGCGAGCGCCCACACCGCTGACAGCGACGAATGATGCGAGCGCTGTACTTCGGTTTTCTGTTCGCCTTCTCGATCAGTGCCTTCCTCGCCATCTCTGTCTCCTGAATCAGCCGTAGTCGGAGCGCCCGCTCAGACCACGACCGGTGTCTCGCCACGGAACGGCATGCCCATCTCCCGAAGGAGCACGAGCGCTTCGTCGTCTTTATCCGTCGAGGTCACGAATGTGATGTCCATGCCGTGCACCCGAACGATCTTGTCGTAGTCTATTTCCGGGAAAATCATCTGCTCCCGCACACCGACCGTAAAATTTCCACGCCCGTCAAAGGCCCTGACGTTCAGCCCGCGAAAGTCGCGCACCCGCGGAATCGCCGTGCTGACATAGCGATCGAGGAACTGGTACATGCGCGCGCCGCGTAACGTGACCTTGACGCCGATTGACATGCCGTCGCGAAGCCCGAAGTTCGAAATCGACTTCCGAGCCCTGGTGACGATCGGTCGCTGTCCCGAGATCCTCGCCAGTTCCTCAACGACCGAGTCCAGCAACTTCGGGTCGTCCTTCGCGCTACCGAGGCCGACGTTGAGGACGATCTTCTCCAGATACGGGACTTCCATCCGGTTGGAGAAGCCGAATTCCTCGGTCAGCTTCGCTACGACATGCGAGTCGTAGTGATCTCTAAGTCTCGTTTTCATATCTCGTTATGCCCTGGGAATCGGATTGCCGCTTCGCACGGCGATTCGTTCCTTGGTCCCATCGTCGTCGATGCGAATCCGATATCGTGACGGGTCGTCCGTAGTCGGATCGATCAACATGACGTTGGAGACATGAATCGGCGCTTCGAAGGTGATGATTCCACCCTCGGGGTTCTCCTGGGACGGCGCCTGGTGGCGCTTCCGAAGGTTGACCCCGTCGACGACTACCTGGTTCTTGGCCGGAATCGTCCGAAGCACCTGTCCGCGAGCGCCTTTGTAGTTGCCCGACAGGACCTGCACCTGGTCGCCGCTTCTCACGTGCAGCTTGTTGCGTGTCATAACTCCGACTCCCTCAGATGACTTCCGGCGCCAGCGAGACGATCTTCATGAATCGCTTCTCGCGAAGCTCACGCGCGACGGGACCGAATATCCGGGTCGCCAGCGGCTCGCCTGCGTCATTGATGATGACGGCAGCGTTCTCGTCGAACCGGATGTAGGTTCCATCCGGGCGCCGGCTTTCCTTGGCCGTGCGCACGACGACAGCCTTGGCAACCTCGCCCTTCTTTACCGTTCCGCCCGGTATCGCGTCCTTGATCGCTACGACCACGACGTCGCCGAGTCCCGCGTACCGTCGCTTTGAGCCACCCAGGACTCGAATACAGAGTGCGCGACGGGCGCCGGAATTGTCGGCGATCCGGACGATGGTTTCCTGTTGAATCATCGGTCAGCCCTCCGTCTCCGACCGCACGATCAACTCGAGGACGCGCCAGCGCTTGGTCTTCGACAGCGGGCGCGTCTCCTCTATCAACACTTGGTCGCCGGTGCGATACTCGTTGGCCTCATCATGTACGTGATACTTCTTCCGTCGCGTGATCCGTTTCCCATACAGGGGATGCGCTACGCGGCGCTCCACGGACACGACAACGGTCTTGTCCATCGCATCACTGACCACCGTGCCTCGCCGCGTCTTGCGGCTACCCGTGGTCATATCTGCCTGCTCAGTCATTGGGTTCTCCCGCGTGCTTCCGCTCGTGACGTATCGTCATCAGGCGCGCGACCATGCGCCGGGTCTTCCGGATCATGCCCGTGTCCGTTTCCTCGAAGCTCGCCCGAAACCGCAGATTGAACAGTTCCGAACGTGCCGTCTCGAGCTGCGCATCGATCTCGTCGTCGGTCAACTCGCGAATTTCCTGTGCGTTCATTTATCCCGGTTCTTCAACAGGCTTCTATCCCTCCCGGACCAAGAATCTGGTCTTGACCGGGAGCTTCGCCGACGCGAGTTGCATCGCTCGCCGCGCTACTTCCTCCGGCACTCCCTCCAGCTCGAACATCACTCGTCCCGGCTTCACGGGGGCCACCCAGCTCTCCGGGTTTCCTTTTCCTTTGCCCATCCGCGTCTCGGCAGGCTTCGACGTAATCGGTTTATCCGGGAAGATCCGGATCCACACCTTTCCGCCACGCTTGATGTGACGCGTCATGGCCACGCGAGCAGATTCGATCTGCCGACTGGAGATCCAGCCGATGTCCAGCGTCTGGAGACCGTAGTCACCAAACGCGATCGTGTTTCCGCGGTGCGCGTATCCGCGCAGACGTCCCTTCTGCCGCTTCCGGTACTTGACTCTCTTTGGCTGGAGCATGGTCCGTTACGCGCTCCCGCCGGCGGTGTACGTCTGCCCGCGCCGTTCCTCTACAACCTCGCCGCGGAAAATCCAGACCTTCACACCGATCACTCCATACGTCGTTTTCGCCATGCGAGACGCATAGTCGATGTCCGCCCGCATCGTATGCAGGGGAACCCGTCCCTCGTGATAGCCTTCCGTGCGAGCGATTTCCGCTCCACCCAGGCGTCCAGCCACCTGAATCTTGATTCCCTCGGCACCTGCACGAATCGCCGACTGCAGCGCGCGTTTCATCGCACGCCGGAATCCAATCCGCTGCTGGAGCTGATGCGCGATGCTGTCCGCCACCAGTTGGGCATTCGTTTCCGGCCGCTTGATCTCCTCTACATTCACGGAGACCTCGGCATCCGTCAGCAGACTCAACTCGTCCCTCAACTTGTCCACCTCGGCGCCACGCTTACCTATAACAACTCCCGGTCGGCCGGTGTGAATCGTCACGACGATCTTCGTCGGCTTCCGTTCGATTTCGATGTCGGCAATTGCGGCGTGACCAAGCCGCGCGTGCAGATACTTCCGCAGCTTCTCGTCTTCGGCCAGCAAAGCCGGAAAGTCCTTGCCCCTGGCGTACCAGCGAGACTTCCAGGGCTTCACTATTCCGAGACGGAAACCGTATGGATGTGTCTTCTGCCCCACGACTACTCCTTTGTATCCACGACGACGGTTACGTGGCTCGTTCGCTTCCTGATCGGTGCCGCACGCCCCATGGCAGCGGCACGAAACCGGCGGAGCGTCTGGCCTTCGTTCACGTATGCCTCGCTGACGAACAGCGTGTCCACGTCCAGCGATTCGCCGCTCGTTCCTGCCTTATCGACCGCGTTGGCCACGGCCGAGCGCAATGCCTTATCAATCGGCTCCGCGGCAGCCTTCTTCGAGAATTGCAGGATCGAGTACGCCTCGTTGACGTCTCGATTCCGGATCTCCCCGATCACCAGCCGCATCTTCCTGGCTGACATGCGAATGTTCTTCGCGATCGCTCGCCCCTGCATTCCGTTGATCTCCTCGCTGCCGTCGATGGCCTAGAACCGGCCACGCTTGTCGGCCAGCTTCCCGCCGTGACCGCGGAACATCCGCGTGGGCGAGAACTCGCCAAGCTTGTGACCGACCATGTCCTCCGTGATGTACACCGGGATGAACTTGTTCCCGTTATGTACCGCCACCGTGTGGCCGACGAATTCCGGGCTGATCGTCGAGGCGCGAGACCACGTCTTCAGGACCCGCTTGTCACCCGACTTGTTCATCCGCTCGATCCGGCCCAACAGCCGCTCGTCGATGTACGGACCCTTCTTGATGCTCCGCGCCATGCGTCCCGTTCTCCGTTTCCGCTACTGCGTGGCTTTGCCGCGACGGCGACCGCGCACGATGAGCCGATTGCTTGCCTTCTTCTTCCTGCGCGTCTTTCTGCCTTCCGGTCGCCCCCATGGGGACACGGGCGGACGGCCGCCTGACGTCCGCCCCTCGCCGCCGCCCAGGGGATGGTCGACCGGGTTCATGGCCACGCCACGGACCTTCGGCCGTCTCCCCAGCCAGCGCGTGCGACCGGCCTTGCCCGAGCGGATCAGTTCGTGATCCACATTGCCGACCTGGCCGATCGTCGCCCGGCACTCGGCGCGGACCATACGCACTTCCGTGCTCGGGAGTCGCAGGGTGACGAAATCGCCTTCCTTCGCGATCACCTGTATCGCCGCACCTGCGGAGCGGGCCATCTGCGCTCCCTTACGAGGTACCAGTTCGACACAGTGAACCGTCGTGCCCAGCGGGATCTCGGACAACGGGAGGTTGTTCCCCAGATTCGGTTCGGACCCCGGTCCCGAAACGATCACATCGCCAACTTCCATGCCGCGAGCGTGGAGGATGTACCGCTTCTCTCCGTCCGCGTAGAAGATCAGCGCGATGCGGGCCGAACGATTGGGATCGTACTCGATCTCACGCACGGTTCCGGGCACGTCGAATTTGTCGCGACGGAAATCGATTTTCCGGTAGCGACGCTTATGTCCACCACCTCGCCTGCGCATCGTGATGCGGCCATGATGGTTTCGGCCCGCCTTCTTGCTGAGCCCTTCCGTAAGCGACTTCTCGGGCGTAGACCGCGTAATCTCGTCGAATCCTGAGACGGAACGGAATCGGTTCGCGGGCGTCACCGGCCGAAATTTCTTTAGCGCCATCAGGTCAGCCTCCCCCGAACATGTCGATCGTCTCGCCTTCGGAGAGCTTTACGATCGCCTTTTTCCAATCCGGCCGACGTCCCACGCTGCGCCCTACACGGCGGTCCTTGCCGGGGCAGTTCATCGTGCGAACGGTGGATACGGAAACGTCGAACATCGTCTCCACGGCATTCCGGATATCGATTTTCGTCGCAGACCGGTGAACCTCGAACGTGTACTTGTTCTGCTCCGCCTGGAGGATCGAACTCTCCTCAGTTATCAGCGGACGGATCAGGATTTCGCGTGGCAGACGGCTCATTCCTTCTCCTCAGCAGCAGATTCGCCATTCTGGAGGGCTGTCTCTTCAACGACGACGAGGTCGGCCCACAGGATATCGTAGGCGGACGCCTCTCCCCACGGGCGAACCAGGACGCCCTGGATGTTGCGCCCCGAAAGATAGACGTCACGCTTGATGCCATCGGTGAGCACGATCACGTTTCCACCGGCATCCACCGCCTCGACAAACTCGACGATCGACTTCGTGCGCGGCGCATCCATGGCGAACGACTCAGTCACGATCACCGCCCCGTCGGCCGCACGGGCGTTGAGCGCGGAACGGATTGCGAGTTGCTTCAGTTTACGCGGAATCCGTGGTGCGTAATCGCGTGGCTGGGGACCGAATACGACTACGCCGCCACGCCATAGTGCACTCCGATTCGAACCTGCTCGCGCTCGTCCCGTCCCTTTTTGACGCCAGGGTTTGGCGCCGCCACCACGGATCGTCTGCCGCGTCTTGGTACTGTGCGTACCCTGACGTCGGTGTGCGAGCAATGCCGTCACGACCTGGTGAAGAACGAACTCGTGCACCGTTCCGTCGAACACGTCAGCCGGCAGGCTCACCGTGTCGCCCCGTGCCGCGCCCGCAGCTGTGTATGCCTTCGCCTTCATCCCGCCCTCACCTCGTCGAAACTCTTGAGTGTGCTCACGCCGTGCGGATCAGCACGACGTTGTTGCGTGCACCCGGAACCGAGCCGCTGATCAACAACAGGTTCTTCTCGGCATCGATCGCGACGATTTTTCGATTCATCGCAGTCCGAATCGTGCCGCCCATCTGACCCGACATCTTCCGGCCCTTGATCACCCGGGACGGATCCGTTCCGGGGCCGATAGATCCGGGCTTCCGAAGCGCGGAGCTGCCACCGTGAGACGCTCGCCCGCCGGCAAAACCGTGTCGTTTGACCGTTCCCTGGAATCCGCGGCCTTTCGTGCGGCCGCTGACCTTCACGCGCTGGCCTACCTCGAACATTTCAACCGTCAGCTGTTCGCCCGCCTCGTATTCGCGACCGGGTTCGGGAGCGAATTCGGCGAGGATCGCCGGGACATAGTCGAGACCGGCACGGGCGGCGTGACCGGCGGTCGGCATCTTCGCTCGACGTTCTTTACGGCGTCCAAAACCGATCTGAATCGCCTCGTAGCCGTCCGTCTCGGTCGTCTTGACCTGTACCACGGGACAGGGACCGACCTCGAGCACCGTGACGCCGAGGGCCTTTCCCTGTTCCGTAAAGATCTGAGTCATTCCGATCTTCTTGCCTATCAATCCGGCCATGTCACTGAACCTTGATTTCGACGTCCACGCCAGCGGCGAGGTCGAGCTTGGTCAGCGCGTCCACCGTCTGCGGCCGGGTGTCGTAGATGTCGATCAGCCGCTTGTGCGTTTTGAGCTCGAATTGTTCCCGCGACTTCTTGTTCACGTGTGGGCTGCGCAGGACCGTATAGAGTTGTCTCTTCGTGGGAAGCGGTATGGGGCCTCTCACGGATGCACCCGTCTTCTGGGCCGTCCGGACGATGTCCGCCGCCGTCTGGTCGATCACTGCAGAATCAAACGACCGCAGTCGAATCCGGATTCTCTCTGCCATTGGTTCCGCCCTATTCCACGATTTCCGTGACGACGCCGGCGCCGACGGTCCGGCCGCCTTCGCGAA
>CBDUXS010000034.1:0-9837 GCA_965371255.1 uncultured bacterium | reverse complement strand
ATGTCGACCGGGGATGAATGAAGGCGACGCGCGCGCCTCCTGCGCCCTCGCGGATCCTGGGTTCGATCACTTCCATTCCGCCGCTTTCGGCCCGCCGGAGCGCCTCGTCGAGATCGGACGTCGTGAGGCAGATGTGATGAACCCCGGGTCCGCGATGGGCGAGATGCCGGGCGATGGGCGAGTCGTCGTCCGTTGGTTCAAGGAGTTCGATCCTGCCTGCGGCGTCGCCGAAAAACACTACGCGGACTTGCTCCGATGGAACTTCGTGTCGTCCGGACGGGTTTCGTCCGAGTAGCGCAGAAAAGGCGGGAATCGCCTCCTCTAGGGATTTGACGGCGATTCCGATGTGGTCGATACTGTTCACGAAGTCTCGCCTGATCTAAAGGGCAGGGCAGGGACCGCGAAGGGGCGATGCCGGACATCGTACCCGATGAACGTAGGTCGAATCGTGAGGTTTTTCCACTGTAGTTGGAGGAGGATGCGAAAACGTGGCTAGTGAGAACGTGTTGGTTTTGACTGACGATAGTTTTGCGCAGGAAATCGAACAGGGTGAAGGTCTGGCTGTGGTGGACTTCTGGGCCGAGTGGTGTGGCCCATGTCGGGCGGTCGGGCCGGTGATCGAGGCGATCGCGGACGACTACGTGGGCAAGGTGAAGGTCGGAAAACTGGATGTGGATTCCAACCGGCAGACCACCGAGAGGTTCAACGTTCGCTCGATTCCGAGTATTCTCTATTTCAAGGATGGAGAATTGGTCGAGACGGTCGTCGGAGTGCGCTCCAAGACTCAACTGGAAGAGTTGATTCAGGCGCACGCCTGAACTTCCCGATAATCCGGGAGGAGAAAGGCACCCTTCGGCCGATGGCGGCGGAGGGCGCCTTTTCATTGTCATGCATATCGAACCCGGAATCCTGTACCTCGTCAGTACGCCGATCGGTAACCTTGGCGACATCTCGTCGCGGGCGCTCGAGACGCTGCGACAGGTAGAAACGATCTATGCGGAGGACACGCGACGCACACGGGTGCTCACGAGTCACTTCGAAATCAGTGGGCGCTTGATTTCTCTCCATGCCCACAACGAGCGGTCGCGGATCGACGAAATTCGGGCGATGCTCGAGGCCGGCAATGATTGCGCTCTGGTAACCGATGCGGGTACGCCAGGTGTGTCCGATCCGGGAGCGTCGCTCGTTCGTGAGGTCGCCGAGGCCGGTTTCTCAGTGGTGGCCATTCCCGGACCGTCCGCTGTGCTTGCGGCCCTGGCCGTGTCGGGCTTCCCGTCCGACCAGTTCCTGTTCCTCGGTTTTCCGCCGCGCAAGGGTCGCCGGCGACGGGAATGGTTGGACAGATGCCTTGTTACGGATGTGACCGTCGTGGCGTTCGAGTCACCGCACCGGCTCGGCGATCTGCTGAGTGACCTTGCGGGCGTGGGAATCGGGCCTGCCGCCGTTTGCGTCTGCCGGGAACTCACGAAGCTCCACGAGGAAGTCCGCCGTGGAACGGTAGGTACACTGGCCGACTATTACGACGGGGAATCGGTGCGCGGTGAAGTAACGGTCGTAATCGACCGTACCAGTGCACGGCCGGTGGCACCGGCACGTGACCTCACCGCAGTGCGAAACGAGGCGGCAAGGCTGGCCGGATCGGGCGCTTCGACCCGTGAGGTGGCACGAGCGCTGCGAGCCGAGTATGGACTGGCGCGCAATGAGGCCTATGAGATAGCACTGAGAGTTGGTGAACCGGGGCCGGATGACGGGGGGCATGGGTGACGCGAATGGATGCCTCGGCTGAACTTGCCCGCATCGACCGGACCGCAAGGCGGGTTCGACTGGCCGTTGGTGTCGCCGCCGTCGCTCTCGGTCTGGCCGTGATCTCAGTTTCGGTAGTCCTGACCAGCCTCCTGCCGGAGCAGACGGTCCACTCACCCGGGTCATGGATTCCCATGGGTCTCAGTTTGCTCACCGTGGCGGCATGTGTATTACTCGCCCATGCGGCCCGAACAACCCTCGCACGGCATCGTGTACCGGTTCTCGTTGCCGAGGTCGAGCGGTCTGCCGGACTCAGAAGGGGTGAACTCGCCGGAGCATTGGAGTTATCATCCGGCGCACCGGTCGAGTCGCAGTCTCTGGCTCGCTTTGGCCGACAACTGGTAGCGGACAAGCTCGCTGTATACGAGGACTGGGAGTTGCTGCCCGAGACACTTCGCCGGGTGGGTAAAAGGATTTCCTGGGTCGCCCTGCTTTTCTTCGTCGCAACCGGTGGACTGGCGGTGGCCACCATGCGATCTCCGGCCAGAACGCTGGCCGCCGCGACCGCATTGGGTCAACCCTGGTCCACGGCCTTCCCGGCGCCGCCGCCTCGGATTCAGATCGCACCTGGCGATACGGCCGTGTTGAGAGGAGAACGACTCGAGGTCCGGATCGTAGCACCGATGCGCGACTCTGTGGTTCTCGTCTGGCAACCCGTGGGAGAGCCACGCCTGACCACTCGCCTGTCCGTGGCTTCGGATGGGAGCGCCGTTGGTCTGACAGGTCCCATCGAAGCTCCGACGCGCTTCTGGGTCGAGTCGGCCGACGAATCCCGATCCGAATCCCATGAAGTGATTCCCCTGGATCCTCTGCTGGTTACGGAGATGTCGATCGAGCTGAGGTATCCAGCCTATCTGCATCGACCGGCTGAGTCGCTGGGATTGCTCGCAGGTGAAATGGAAATCCCAGCTGGAACTGTCGTGCGCATCGACGGCCGAACCAACGAACCGCTCCGGCGAGCACGGCTCGTCGACGCCGACGCCGGGGGCGGTGTGGAATTTCAGGTTGAGGGCCGGCGATTCTCGGCGGAGTGGCTTCCCCGGAACGACGGCGTGTGGCGATGGGTTCTCGAGCCCGAGAGTGCGCTGCCGGGGATTCGAGCGCCGGAGCCGTTTGAATTGCGGATCGTTGCCGATCTGGCCCCGCAGATCGACGTGGTCTACCCGGGCAGGGACACCGCAGCTTCGGTGGATCTCAGATTGCCGATGGTGGTAGACGCCCGCGACGACGTTGGACTCACCGAGGTGGACCTGGAGACGTGGCGCATTTCGGCTTCAGGCATACGCGGAATTCCGGAGATCGTATCCCTCTGGCAAGCTCCCGCTGCCCAGAGCCAGAATCTGCGCATCGTCCTCCGACCTGTCCTGAGGCTCGACGTGCTCGATCTCGTCCCCGGGGACACGCTGTTCTACGTGGCGCGGGCGCGCGATGCACACCCGGGTCACGCGCGATCGCTGTCCGACACATTCCGCGTTTTTATTCCGAGCATGACGGAATTACGCCGGTCGGCAGCGGCGAGCGCAGCCGAACTCGCGGAGAGCTCCCGGGAGTTGAAGGACAACGCGGCAGATCTGGCACGGGCAGCCAGAGACGCACAGCGCAGGTCGGAGGGCCGCCAGGGGGAGCGGTCCGCCGGGGCCCGGGCCGCGAGCGAATTCGGAGCGACAGAGGAGGCCCGCCGCGTGCTCGAGCGTGGTCAGGAGCTCGACCAGCGTATCGCCGACATGCAGCGACGGATGGACGAATTGCGCGACGGGGCCGAAGACTCAGGCCTGTTCGACGCCTCGATGCGCGAGAAATTCGCGCAGCTGGAGGAGTTGTTCCGGCAGATAGAGGAAACGGGCCTCGGCGAGAAACTGCGCCAGCTCCAGGAAGCGCTCAGCAACCTCGATGCCAGGCAGACCCAACGTGAGCTGGGAGACCTGTCGTCGAAACTGCGCGAAATGGAGGCCCGACTCGAGCAAACACTGGCACTGCTGGAACGCGTGGCGATCGAGCAGACAATGATCGACGCGACGGACTCGGCGGAACAGCTGGCCGATCGCCAGGCTGCGTTGGCCGAGTCGTTCCGCCGGGACGACGCCTGGGCGGACCGGCAGGCCGAAGTTGGTGCGGAAGCGGATCGACTGATCGAGCGCCTGGAGGCATTGCGCGAGCAACTGCGTGCTCAGGGACTCGATGCGGCTGCGGACTCCATCACCCGAGGTCTCGAACAGACATCTGCTTCGGCGGGCGACATGCAGGCGGCACAGGAGGCCGCACGCAGCGACAGCCGGTCGGGGTCCCAGGGGGGACAGGCGTCGGCGGCACAGGCCTCGGGGCAGATGCAGGAGGCGGCCGAGGCGATCAAGTCCGCCGGCGAGATGCTCAATGCCGACTGGAAGCAGGAAGCGCTTGAGGCCGTTGGGCGGGCGATGCAGGAAGCACTTGATCTGGCTGGGGAGCAGGCTGCCCTGAGTGCCGATTTGTCACAGGATCGAAGGCTGGCCACGGACCTCGCGGGTCGGCAGGCATCCATCGTTCAGGGACTGGACCGCCTGCTGGAGTCCCTGTCCACCGCCGGTCGCAAGACCGCTCTGATCGACCGGAACGTGGGCTCGACGGCGGCCGAGGCTCGGGAGCAGATGCAGCAGCTCGGCGAGGCTCTCGGCGGCCGGGATGGTCCTCCCCGAGCAGCTGGCGTTGCGAGTCTCGCACTGGTCGAGAATCTGAATGACCTTGCCGCGCAGCTGATGGCCAGCCGCCGGGCCGTCCAGTCCGCCGGTTCTGCGACCGGGATGCAGGAGGCACTCGACGAGTTGGCCCGGATGAGCCAGAGCCAGGCCGGGCTCAACCGGGAATCCGGCGGCCTGATGCTGATGCAGCAAGACGGCCAGCCGATGCAGGTGGCGCTTCAGCGCCTGGCCCAGCGTCAAGCGGAGATCGCAAGGCAGCTCGAGCAACTGTCCCAGCGACCGGAGGCGGATGAGCTGCCGGCCCGTCCGGAGCTTTTGGCCGTCGAGGCCGATGAAATCGCGCGGGAGCTGGCGGCAGGTCAATTAGACCAGGCTACGCTGCGACGCCAGGAACGGCTGTTCCGAAGGCTGCTGGACGCCGGTCGGTCTCTCGAACGGGACGAGGATCCCGAGCGGCGGGAGTCCCGAGCGGCAGACCTGTCGGAGGAGGGTTCCGCACCGGATCCGCGTCCGGAGATCTCGACAGGGCCCCGTTTTCCATATCCCGATGACGCGGCCCTGAGGGCAGCGACGCGGTCGGAGCGGAGACTCATCCTCGACTACTTCGACCGGTTGAATGCGGCCGATGAGGGGACACCTTGATGCGAGCCGCACGGCCGATTCTCGCATCCTTGGCGATGGTCGCGTTCACGCTGCCGAGTGCACTGGCACAGGCAACGAGCGGTGCGCTCGCCGACGAGAGCCGGGCGCTGGCTCTGGCGACGCAGATGGAACGCTCGGGTCAACCGGGAGAAGCGGAGCGCGTATTGATCGAGCTGCTTGCTTCACACCCTGCTGCGGCGGGCGCATTGACGATGCTCGCTCAGCTGGGTGCTGATCGAGGTGCGCCGGATCTCGTGCTGCCCTACGCGGAAGCAGCCGCCGAACAAGCGGGTTACGATCTGGCGCCGATCCACCAGGTGTTGATTCGAGCGCTTTCTGACTCGGGATTCGCTGACGAGGCCCTCGATGCCGCGAGAGCATGGGTCGCGGCCAGACCCACGGACACGGCAGGCTACGGTGAGCTGTCCTCCGCCCTCAGCAGACTCGGGAGGAGGGTCGAGGCGATCGAGGTATTGAACGATGCGAAGGCGCAGACAGGCGATGAGGACCTGTTCGCCCAGGAATTGGGGCTGCTTCACGAGGCTGGGGGCGATTACGACGCGGCAGCGAAGGAGTGGCTGCGTGTCCTGGCCTGGGGGGACGTGGGGGTCAGAGCCGTGGAAGCACACCTCACGGCGCCAGGTGTCGAGACACCGGTAGTCCTGTCGGCCGTCGAGGCGGCGCTTCGACTCCCGGGTGTGGCTCTCACATCGAGACGCGGTGGGCTCGAACTCGCGTTACGACTGGATCGCCCCGACTTGTCCAGGGAACTGGTGGAGAACCTGGCAGATCAGGTGCCGTTCGAGACGCGTTGGCAACTGCTGCGCAAATACTACCTGGAAGCTCGCGATCTGGGGTACTTGCGGCATGCGCGCTGGGCAGCCGGCCGGTTGGCGGCGGAAGCGACCGCCGTGGATGACCGTCTGCGTTGGGAGGCGGTCCAGGCCAGCCTGGCGATGGAGCAGGGTGACCGGGAACAGGCAGAGATGGCTTTCGATCGAATCCTTGAGGCCTCGGAACTCGGTTCTGACACGCGCCAGCTGGCCGTGCGGAGCCTCGTTGATCTAACCGCCGATCGAGATCCCGAGGGCGCCGAGCGGTTAATCTCCATACACCTGGCTGAGTATCCCGACCAGGAGGCCGAATTGGCCGAGATGGTCATTCGCTTGTCGAGAGCGCATGTAAGACGAGGTGACTTGCGAGCGGCACGACGGGTGTTGGAGTCGGCTCCGTCGCAGCCGCGGGACGCGTCAACCGCGGCGCGCCTGGCCGCGCAACACGGATATCTCTGGCTGTTCAAGGGTGATGTCGACCGTGCCCGGATGCACCTCGAAACGGCGGGACTCATCCCCGGTGGGGATCCGGACCAGCGAACGGTTGTGCTCCTGTTCCTGGATGTGCTGGATAGAGCCGACTCCGCAGACGTAGTCACGCTCGGTCGTGGAATCTACTCCCTGCGGTCGGGACAGGGTCCTGCCGCACTGATGCATTCGGCGGAGGAATGGGCGAGGTCGAGTGCCGGAACGGCATCGGCCGGTTTGATGCGGCTCGCGGCCGGCGAGCTCGAGCAGAGTGAACTGGACTCGGAAGCGGACGGGGTCCGGCATGCCCTCATAGACGCGTTTCCGGGAGCCTCTGAAACCCCGGGTGCGTTGCTGGCTCTCGCCCGAGCGGCGCTGCACACGCGGCCGGCGGCGTCGCGGCGCTGGTTACAGCGTCTGATCATCGACCATCCGGAGAGCGCACTCGCACCGGTCGCCCGACGACTGCTCTCCGAACTCGATCACCGGATCCCTGCGGGCGAGGATCGTGGAGAGCGCAGGCCCCTGTGAGACGCGTGGTGACCCGATGTCTGACTCTGGCGTTGTTGATGCTGGGTGCCGGCCACGCCGGCCTTCGGTCGATCAGCGCGCAGATGCTTCTCGTACCGATGGACGAGTCGCAGGAGAACCACCTCCGAGCCTATGGTTTGATTTACTGGACCATCGAGGCGGGCGAACGCGCCGAGTGGCTGCTGAACTACCGGGCAGGAAGTTTCCTGATACCCGGGCAACGACGAACGGTTGAGAAGGCGGCTCTGATGGGGGTCACGGTGCGCTCACTGACAGGGGCGGAACTGGCGACCGTTCGGGCCGAGGTCGAGGCGGGCAACATGGAGGCCGTGCCGCTGGAGAAGGCGCCCAGGATCGCCGTGTATACTCCACCCAACAGTTCGCCGTGGGACGATGCCGTCACGATGGCTCTCGAGTACGCGGAGATTCCCTACGAGCGGATCTGGGACCCCGAAGTTCTGAGCGCTGAGTTGACCGAGTACGACTGGCTCCATCTGCACCACGAGGACTTCACCGGGCAGTACTCCAAGTTCTATCTGACGTACACGAGATCTGAATGGTTACGTGAGGAAGTAGCACGTAATCAGCAGGTAGCACGTGAGTTCGGCTATGCCAATGTGCCTGATTTGAAGAAGGCCGTGGCTCGCCGGATCCGCGACTTCGTGGAGGGCGGCGGATTCCTGTTCGCGATGTGCACGGCGACCGAGACTCTCGATCTGGCGCTGGCCGCGGAGGGTGTGGATATCGCTGCCGCCTTCGCCGACGGGTCTCCAACGGACCCGGAGGCGACTTCCAGGCTGGACTGGAACCGCGCCATGGCTTTTCGCGACGCCTCCGTCGTGCTGGATCCTTCGCTGTCAGCGTTTAGCGATATCGACGGGCACCAGGTGAATACGCCGTGGCGGAAGGCCCTGGGAAGCTTCACCCTGTTCGACTTCAGCGCGAAGATCGATCCGGTACCCACAATGCTGACGCAGTCGCACGACCGGGTCCTGCCTGACTTCTACGGACTGACGACGAGTTTCAGCCGCCACGTCGTCAAAAATGGTGTAATTGAGCTGGCCAGGGATTCCAATCTGGATACGATCAAGTACTTGCACGGCAATTACGGTCGGGGGAGCTTCACGTTCCTGGGAGGTCACGACCCCGAGGATCCCCAGCATCTGATCGGCGATCCCGAAACAGACTTGGAACTCAGACGTAACTCTCCGGGGTATCGTCTTATACTGAACAATGTTCTCTATCCCGCCGCGAAGAAGAAGGCGCTGAAGACATGACATCGACCGGCATGGGGGCCGTGTCGTTTCGCACGCCGGTCTCGCCGGCGCGGCTGAACGACCTTCCCCCGTATCCACTCCAGGACGTGCCCGGAATCAAGGCACGGTTGACCGCGGAGGGCAGAGACGTGATCGACCTCGGGGCCGGAGACTCGAGGCTACCGATTCCGGAGGTCGCCGTCGAGGCGTTGAGGAAGGCGGCGGGCGATCCGGCTCTCCAGGGATACGCTTTCCAGCGCGGCCTGCCTGCCTACAGGGAAGCGATCGCCGATTGGATGGCACGCCGGTTCGGTGCATCCGTGGATCCTTGGACGGAAGTCCTGCCGGTGATTGGCAGCAAGGAGGCAATCGCCCTGACCGCGTTCGCGATGCTCGATCGCGGGGACACGGTGCTGATACCGGATCCGGGCTACGCCCCGTACTTTGGAGGCGCCTTCTTTGCCGGCGCGCGCATCGAGCGGGTGTCGCTGCGACCCGAGCACGGTTTCCTCGTGCCGCCCGAACGAATTCGTGATGCGCCCGGACGGCTGAAGCTGGTCTATCTGAACTATCCGAACAATCCGACCTCTGCGGTTGCCGACCGGGCATATCTGGAAGAAGTCGTTATGGCGTGCGCGGAGCGCGGCGCGTGCCTGCTGTTTGACAATGCGTACTCCGAGATCACGTTCGACGGCTATCGGGCGCCAGGCCTGCTCGAGATAGCTGGAGGACGCGAGATCGGGCTCGAGTTTCACTCTTTCTCCAAGACCTACAACATGACGGGCTGGCGCCTCGGCTGGGTCACTGGAAACGCGCGGCTCGTGGCCGATCTGCGAAGGGTCAAGACATTCTTCGACACCGGCTCATACCTTGGCATTCAAGCGGCAGGTGCTGCTGTGCTGGCAGACGCGGACCCGCTCATCAAAAACACGGTAGCGGCGCTTCGTGACCGGCGGGATGCGGCGTTGCGGGCATTCCGTGGAGCCGGATTCAAGCTTGATACACCTGTTGCCACTTTGTACCTGTGGCTTCGGGCTCCAGGAGCTGATTCGGCGAGCTGGTGCCGGGAGCTTCTCGAGCGCGAGGCGCTGGTGCTGATGCCGGGAGCGGCCCTCGGTGCGGGAGGCGAGGGATTTGTGCGTGCCTCGCTTACGGTGGAGCCCGAACGATACTCCGAGGTTGCTTCCCGGCTCGAGGCCATGGGGTGACGGACCGCCAACGGAAGACAGGCCCCCTGGAGGCACGCCGGCAGGCGTACCGGCTCGCGGTCAGGGTTGGCCTGGCAGTTTCGGTCGTCATTCATGTCCTGGTGATCATCGTCCTGGGTCGGGCGCTTTCGCTGGATCCCGCTTCGTTGCGTAGCCCGCCCCGTCGCACGATTCGATTGCAGGGGCTCCCGGTAGTCCAGGTGAATGAAGTGCTGGCTGACTTTGCGAGTGATCCCGATGCCGTCCGTTTGCCGCTGGAAGAGGAGCAGGAACCGGAGGATGAACGGCCTGCGGGAGAGACGCCTGACGGGCCGCCTGAAGTCCCGGTTCCAGGACGCGGGCTGGTCGGGCCTCCTCGACTGACCAACGCCGAGAAACTCCAGCCACAGGAAGGCGACGAACGGTTGTGGTATGACGCGGA
>CBDUXS010000033.1:0-9955 GCA_965371255.1 uncultured bacterium | reverse complement strand
CAGACGCCCGAGGCCGAAGCGCAGACGCCCGCAGCGGAGAATCCGTGTGCGGCGAACCCGTGTGCGGCCGGGATGCAGGAGCTTCCGGAAGGCGTGACGATGGCGATGGTGGATGAGGGCAAGGAGCTGTTCGGCGGAATCGCGATCTGTATGTCTTGCCACGCGCCAGATGGGTCCGGTGTTCCGAATCTCGGCGCCGACCTGACCGATGACGAATGGACGCACTCCGACGGCAGTTACGACGGTATCGTCAAAACGGTCATTGACGGCGTCACGGCCGATGCCTCGTCATCCGGCATACCGATGCCCCCCAAGGGTGGCTCAGCCATCTCCGACGATCAGGCGAAGGCGGTTTCCGCCTACGTGTGGACGCTCAGTAAGTAAGACCTGGCCACTGGCCTGACGCTGGGACGCTGGGAGAAGGCCGGGCGCCCGACGGTTCCCGGCCTAAAGGAGATGCCGTGATCCGGATCGCATTGATTCCAGGCGACGGCATCGGCCCCGATGTGCTTCGCGAGGCGCGTCGCGTCCTCGACGCTGTTGCTGCCGCGGGTCTAGCCGAGCTGTCGTTCGAGGAGTTTCCGCATGGGGCCGAGCATTTCCTGGCCACCGGCGAGACTCTGAGTGAACCCACGTTCGCATCCCTTCGGGACGACTTCGATTCGATTTTGCTGGGCGCGATGGGCGATCCACGCGTTCCTGATAACCGGCACGCCCGCGACATCCTGCTCGGCCTTCGGTTTCGGCTGGACCTGTTCGTGAATTTCCGTCCGGCCCGCCTGCGATCTCCCCGATTGTCGCCGCTTTCGGCCGCCGATCGGCCGGTGGACTTCGTGATCTTTCGGGAGAACACGGAGGGCATGTACTCGGGTGCTGGCGGCACTATCCGGGCCGATTCGCCGCACGAAGTGGCGGTCAGTGAGTGCTTTGCGACGCGCTTCGGAGTAGAACGGATCGTGCGTGCGGCATTCGAATACGCGCGGCGGTCGGGCCGATCACGCGTGACGCTGGCCGACAAGGCCAACGCGGTGCCGCATGTGTACGGACTGTGGCGTCGCGTGTTTGATGAACTGGCAGACGAGTATTCGGATATCGAGTCTGAGAAGCGCTATGTGGATGCGCTGGCGGCGGATCTCGTCCGGAACCCGGACCGGTTCTCGGTGATCGTCACCGACAATCTGCTGGGCGACATCCTGTCCGACCTGGCGGCCGAGTTAGTAGGGGGCATGGGGCTCGCCCCTTCGGCGAATTACCACCCCGGCGGACGTGCGCTGTACGAACCGGTGCATGGCAGTGCCCCCGATCTCGTCGGAACCGGAACCGCGAACCCGATGGGGGCGATCCTGTCGGCTGCTCTGCTGCTCGAGCATGCCGGGGCCGAGGACGCGGCGGCGCGGCTGGATTCGGCGGTGGACGCGGCGATCGCCGAGGGAGTCGTGACCGCGGATCTGGGTGGGACGAGCACGACTGCGGAAGTCGGTGAGTGGATAGCGGGATGGATAGCGGGGTAGATTACGCTGTAGCCCGCGGGGTAGCTCGTGGGTAGGTGTGTTCGGAACGTATGTGATCATCGATGATCACATGGTTCTCCGCGGACCATGTTCAAATCAATTTGAAGAGACGCCACAAGACATGAGCGATAAGAGCAAGAATGTCGTCTTCCTGTCCGCCGTCCGGACTCCGTTCGGCACGTTTGGAGGCAGCCTCAAAGGCCATTCGGCGACGCAGCTGGGCGCCCATGCAGCGTCCGCTGCGGTAGAACGTGCGTGCGTGGACGCCGAAGAGTACGGGCACACGTATTTCGGCAACGTGATCCAGACGAGCGCCGATGCCGTGTATCTGGCCCGTCATGTCGGGCTGCAGGCAGGGCTGCCGGAGACCGCGCCCGCCCTGACGCTCAACCGGCTCTGCGGCAGCGGGTTTCAGGCCGTGATCTCCGCTGCGGAGGACATCCTTCTCGGTGGTTCCCGGGTCTGCCTCACCGGTGGGACCGAGTCGATGAGCCAGGCGCCGCACGTCGTACGCGGCGCGCGGTTCGGACTTCGCCTCGGCTCCCCGACCGCGTTCGAGGATACTTTATGGGAGTCTCTCACGGACACGTACTGCGGCTTCTCGATGGCCCAGACGGCCGAAAACCTCGCCGACGAATACGATCTCAGCCGGGAGGCTGTGGATGCCTACGCGGAGCGGAGTCAGCGCCTGGCGAAGCAAGGGTGGGACGAGGGCCGGTTCGACGCCGAAGTCGTTCCCGTGATGATTCGCAAGCGGGGCAAGGAGATCCCGTTCGAGCGCGATGAACACCTGCGCCCCGACACGACCCTGGAGGCCCTGGCGGCGCTCAAGCCATACTTCAAGGACGACGGTCTGGTCACGGCCGGCAATGCCAGCGGCATCGGCGACGGGGCGGGGGCGCTCGTCGTGGCGGACGGTGACTTCGCATCGGCGCACGGACTTACGCCATTGGGCCGGCTCGTCTCCTGGGGCATCGCGGGAGTACCGCCCCGGATCATGGGAATCGGTCCGGCGCCCGCTTCCCGGGCGGCACTGGAGCGCGCCGGAATGTCGCTCGACGACATCGATCTGATCGAGGTGAACGAGGCGTTTTCAGCGCAGTACTGTGCCGTGGAGAAGGACCTCGGACTCGATCGCGCCAAGGTGAACGTGAACGGGGGCGCCATCGCCCTCACCCATCCGCTCGGCGCGACGGGGGCACGTATCACGACGCATCTGTTGCACGAGCTGAAGCGCCGTGGTGGCGGCGTGGGCCTTGGTTCCGCGTGCATCGGCGGCGGCCAGGGGATCGCAGTGATCGTCGAAGCAGGCAGCTAGGCGGCCAGGCAACTGGACAGCTGAGCGCGAAGGTCTTCACGCACTGGAGGGATACATGGACATGATCCTGGCAATCATCGCCGCGGGTGGGACACTCGCGCTGGTAACCAGTTTGCGCATCCTGCGCGAATACGATCGGGCCGTAGTCTTCCGTCTCGGACGAGTGCGACCCGTCCGCGGCCCCGGTCTTGTATTCCTCGTGCCGTTCGGCGTGGAGCGCATGGTCCGGGTCGGTCTGCGGATCATCGCCATGGACATCCCGCCGCAGGACGTGATCACCCGGGACAACGTATCGGTGAAGGTGAATGCGGTGCTGTACTTCCGTGTTCACGACCCATCCAGGGCGATCCTCGCGATCGAGGACTTCCTGTTCGCCACCTCACAGCTCGCGCAGACGACGCTGCGATCGGTGATCGGACAGGCCGAACTCGACGAGCTGCTGGCCGAACGCGAAAAGTTCAACCACATCCTGCAACGGATCATCGATCAGGGAACGGACGCCTGGGGCATCGACGTCGTCAGTGTGGAGGTCAAGGACATCGATCTGCCGCAGGAAATGAAGCGCGCAATGGCCCGCCAGGCGGAAGCCGAGCGGGAACGCCGGGCCAAGGTGATCCACGCGCAGGGCGAACTCCAGGCGGCCACACGACTCAAGGATGCGGCCCGGTTGCTGAGTACGCACCCGGCATCCCTGCAGCTTCGCTTTCTCCAGACCGTGACGGAGATCGCGGCGGAAAACAACTCCACGACCCTGTTCCCGATGCCGATCGACCTGCTGACGCCGTTCCGCCGCCCGGAGGGTGCTGAACCGGTCGAGGAAGCGGAGACCCTCCAGGAGCTGGAGGCACGGGCGCGAAAGTCCATCGACGAGGCGACGGGGCTCACGTCCGCGCTGAGCGGGACGCTCAGGGGTTTGGGCATGATCACGGACGCCGACGATCAGCCGGCGGAGCAAGATGACGCGGAAAACGAGTAGACCGGCGGCCGGATGACGGACGAAGACCGGCTCCCGGCGGTTCGACCGGGAGAGCTGCTTTCCTCGGCTCAGCTTAAGCGCGTGATTCAGCGCGCCGCGGAGTTGCAGACGGCCCGCGAGAGCGTCCCGGACCGGTTGGATGATGCGGAGGTGATGCGCATCGGAGAGGAAGTGGGGCTCGAATCCCAGCACGTCCACCGGGCGCTGCTCGAATTGCGGGCCGAGGCCATGGTTCCGGCCACTAAGTCAGAAAACGCACTGTTCCTTCGGCTGCTGGGGACAGGCCACGCTCAGGCCAGCCGGGTCGTGCCCGGGGATGTGGCAGAGGTCCAGGATGAACTGGGCGGCTATCTGCGTTCTGCAGAATCACTTCGACCGGTGCGGGATCGTGCCGGAGTATCGATCTGGGAGCCGGCCTCCGACCTGGGGAGCCAGCTCAAGAGGAGTCTGGATTTTGGGGGTCACGGCTACGAGTTGGCAAAGGCCCGCCGAGTGGAGACAGTCATTCAACAGCTCGAATCAGGTCGCTCGCTTGTTACCCTGTCGGCGGACCTGACGAACCAGCGCGCCGTACACGCGACGTCGTGGTTGATGGGCCTGGGAGGCGTAGCAACCGGCGCGACGGTCGCACTGGTTCTTGCAGCCGGGTTTCCTCTGTTGCTTGTGGCACCGCTCGCTGGAGGACTATGCCTTGCAGGTGGACTGTCGGGTGCAGACGTGACATTCAGGAAGCGGAGAGAGCGTGTGGAACTCACCATGCAAGGACTTCTGGACCGCCTCGAACGGGGGGGAAGCCTTCCTGCGACCGGCCCGTCGATCGCCCAGAAGATCAGCGGGTTTCTCGACAGCATCGACTAGATGTTGATTTTAAATTGAGAGCAGGAATCATATAAGACCAGGAGGAGCGTTGCGTGTCTGACATAAAGAAAGTAGGCGTCGTCGGCTGTGGTTTGATGGGACGCGGGATCGCCCAGGTGTGCGCGGCGGCCGGCTACGAGACGGTCGTACGCGAAGTAGCACAGGAGCCGCTCGACAGGGGCCTCGCGGCCGTGAGGAGAGGGCTCGATCGGCTGGTCGAGAAGGGCAAGCTCGATGAGGCCGCTCGCGACGCGACGCTCGGCAACCTGCAGGGCACGGTAGACCTCGCGGATCTCGCCGATGCGGACATCGTGATCGAGGCGATCGTCGAGGACATCGGCGCCAAACGCGAGGTTTTCGGGACCCTGGAGGATATGTGCCCCGGGCCCACGATCTTTGCCACGAACACATCGAGCCTGACGGTGACGGAACTGGCGACCGCCACGGACCGCCCGGACCGGTTCGTCGGGCTTCACTTCTTCAATCCGGTCCCGGTCATGAAGCTCGTCGAAGTCGTGCGCACCGGCGCCACGTCCGACGCGACATTCGATCGAGTGTTTGAGTTTGCGACATCGGTGGGCAAGCAACCCGTCGCCTGCCGCGACAATACCGGGTTCATCGTGAACCGCCTGCTCGTTCCGTACATGCTCGACGCCATTCGCGCGTACGAGGAAGGCATCGGGTCGATCGAGGACATCGACAAGGCGATGACCCTCGGCACCGGCTACCCGATGGGTCCGTTCACGCTCGGCGATTTCGTGGGTCTCGATACGCTCTACTTCATCACCGAGATCATGTACGACGAATACCGGGAGAAGCGGTTCGCCTCTCCGCCGCTGCTCAGGAGGATGTACCTCGCGGGGCATTATGGCCGGAAGGCCGGTCGCGGATTCTATGACTACAGTGGCGAGACGCCCGTCGTCAACGAGTTCGTGAAGCGGTAGTGCCGGTCGTCCGTTGAGGGGCCTCGTACTGGCCGGACCGGAGACGATCGAGGTTCGGCATGACCTTCCCGACCCGGCTATCGAGTCACCGGGCGATGTGATCGTGGCCGTCCGGCGTGCCGGTATCTGCGGTTCGGATCTGCATCCGTATCTTGGCCGGGAGCCCGTCAGGTGGGGGATCGTGCCCGGCCACGAGGCGGCGGGCGAGGTGGTCGAGGTGGGCTCCGCCGTCGAGCAGTTCCAGCGCGGGGACCGCGTATTTCTGCCCTTTACGACGAGTTGCGGTGTGTGTCCGCCGTGCGTCGCGGATCTCAGCTCGCGCTGCGATCGGGGGCGTCTGTTCGGCTGGGCGCCGCCGGAAGGCGATGGTGATGCCGACGGGCTTGCCGATGGCAATGGCGATGCCGCGGCAGGGCTCGGTGGTACGCACGCCGAATTCGTGCGAGTGCCGCTGGCCGACACCACGCTCCTGCGTCTACCCGATAACTTCGGACTCGAAGACGGCATCCTGTTGGGCGACAACTTCACGACGGGTTTCTACTGCGCCCGGCAGGGCGGGGAAGCGGCTGGAGGCCTTGTAGTGGTCATCGGTTGCGGTGCCGTCGGACTGTCGGCTCTGGTTTCGGCCCGGCACCAGGGGGCGGGCCGCATCGTGGCGGTTGATCCCATTTCGGCGCGACGCGATACGGCCCTGCGGCTCGGCGCTGAGCTGGCCCTCGCACCCGGCGAAGCGTCGGAAGCGATCGCCGGCCTTCCGGCGCCTGACGATCGAGGCGCTCGCGTGGTGCTCGAAGCCGTCGGAAGCCGCCGGGCCGGTCAACTCGCGTTGGAACTCGCGGCGCCCGGCGCCACCATCTCGTCCGTCGGGGTCCCGACCGAGGAATTCGGGTTCGCTCCGGCGGACCTCTACGATCGGAATCTGACGCTGCGCACCGGTCGCTGCCCCGTCCGGTCGTTGATGCCGGAAGTCATGGCCGCCCTGCGCCGCGGACAACTGCGGATTCCGACATCCGACCTTGTGCTGGACCCGCCGGTTCCGCTCGAACAGGGACCCGACGCGTACCGCCAATTTGCCGCCCGATCCGGGCCCGGGACGAAGCCACTTCTCGCCCCTTGAGGCGCGGCGTTTCCGCGGGAGTCCGGAATCGCGAAAACCCGCATCAGACCGGCATTTTGAGCGTTGCACCGGGCCGGATTCCGGGTTATCTTCTACCCCCGAATGCAAGCCACGGCAGATACCCTCGAAACGACGCACGAACAGGTCGGGAGCGCGATGCTTCGGACCGTGTCGCTTCGCGGGTTTCGGAACTTTCCAGCCCTGGATCTGACGCTGCCGGATGGCGGCGTGATCATCGTCGGACCGAACGGCTCCGGGAAGTCGAATCTGCTCGAGGCGCTGTACTACCTCGAGATTTTCCGATCGTTTCGAGGTGCTCGCGATCGCGAGCTCGTCACGTTCGGAGAGGACGTGTTTCGGGTGGAAGCGACCGTGGAGCGGATGGGAGAAGAGACCCGCCTGGCGGCGGCCTGGCAGAAGTCCACACGGCGGAAGAAAGTGGAGCTGGACGGCCTGGAGCCCGAGCGACTGTCGGACGCGCTCGGCCGGTTAGGCGCCGTCGTGTTCAGCCTCGACGATTCGGAATTGGTGTGTGGGTCGCCGGCGCGACGCCGCCGGTTCCTCAACATCCTGCTGTCGCGTACGGAGCCCGGATACCTCCAGGCGCTGCAGCGATATCGGGCCGTCGTGGCGCAGCGGAACGAGGCCCTGCGTCAGGGTCGAGTCGCCGAGGCTCGCGCGTGGGCCGAGGGAATGGTCGAGCCAGGCGCACGGCTCATGGAGGCGAGACGGGCCTGGGTGGCCGCGTTCAGCGGTGAGTTCGGCCGCTATCACGCGACGATCGCGGACGGGGCGGCGGCAAACCTCGTGTACGTGCCCGCTCTTGGCCGCGGGGATGCTCCGGGCCGCGGGGAAGCAGACGACACCGCACAGCCGTGGCAGGAGCGAATCCGCCAGGCGCTGGAGGAGTCGGAGGATTCCGATGCCCGGCGGGGAGTCACGCAGGTCGGTCCTCATCGCGACGACCTGGCGATCCGGGCGGTCGTGGACGGAGGTCAGGAACGGCGGGATCTGAGGTCCTTCGGGTCAGGCGGGCAGCGGCGCACGGCGGCGATCGCGCTTCGCCTCGTCGAAGCGGACACACTGGCCGAGCGGCTGGGTCGCGAGCCGGTCTATCTGCTGGACGACGTGTTCGCGGAACTGGACGAACAGCGTGCGGCCCGGGTCCTGGAACTGCTGGAAGCCGGACGGACGGGACAGGTCTTGTTGACGGTCCCCAAACCGGTCGATCTGCCGCTGCGGGGCGGTTCCTTGCCACGGTGGCGGATTCGGGATGGGGTCATCGACACCGATGGCTGATCGAGGCGGCGGCCCGACACGACCGGAGATGCTCGGCGGGCTCATACAGGCGACGCTGGCGCGCCTGGGGATTGCCGAACGGGTCCAGCGCGCCCGGGTCATGGTGGACTGGCGAGATCTGGTAGGGCCTCACATTGCGGACGTGGCGCGTCCCGTTCGCATTCGAGGGAAGACGCTGTTCGTGGCGGTAGAAAGCGCCGCGTGGCGGAACGAGCTCAGCCTCATGCGACCGCAGTTGATGCGAAAGCTGAACGCGGGTCGGAGTGAGGGTCGGATCGAACGAATTCTATTCCTGCAGGACGACGGCGGGAATGCGGAGGCAAGGGATGGCGCAGGTGAACGGTAAGGGCGGAAAAGCACGCGGCGGAAAAAAGGCCGAGGGCGCGAAGCAGGCGGGCGGCGATTACACGTCACGGCAGATCCAGGTCCTCAAGGGCATGGATGCCGTGCGGAAGCGGCCCGGCATGTACATCGGCTCGACCTCGGCTCGTGGACTCCACCATCTCGTATATGAGGTCGTCGATAACTCGATCGATGAGGCGATGGCGGGATTCTGTTCCACCATCAACGTGGTCATTCACGCGGACCATTCGATCACCGTGACGGACGACGGACGAGGCATCCCGGTCGACATCCATCCCGAGGAGAAGGTGCCCGGACTCGAACTCGCCCTCACGCGCCTCCACGCAGGCGGCAAATTCGACAAGCAGACGTACAAGGTGAGCGGCGGGCTCCACGGCGTCGGTGTGTCGGTTGTGAACGCGCTGTCCAGCAGGCTCGATGTCGAGGTGAAACGCGACGGGTTCGTCTGGACGCAGAGCTTCGAGCGCGGCAAGAAGGCGAGCGAATTGGCGAAAGGCGAGAAAACGAAGGAGACCGGCACGCGGGTATACTTTAAGCCGGATCACGAGATCTTCACGGAACTGCAATACGATTGGGACACGCTGTCGAACCGGTTGCGGGAACTGGCGTACCTGAACCGCGGATTATCGATCAGCCTGCGCGACGAGAGAGCCGGCGAAGAGGAGGAGGACACCTACCACTTCGAGGGTGGAATCGTCGAGTACGTCGACTACCTGCGCGGCCACAAGACCGCCCTGCACGACGAAATCATCTTCCTGCACGGCGAGCAGGACATGGTCGATATCGAACTCGCCATGCAGTACACGGACGCCTACAACGAGAACACCTTCACGTTCGTCAACAACATCAACACGCACGAGGGTGGAACGCACCTGAGCGGCCTCAAAGCGGCGTTCACCCGGACCATCAACAGCTACGCCCAGAAGAGCAACACGCTCAAGAAAAACGATACGAGTCTGTCCGGCGACGATGTCCGGGAGGGGCTCGTGTGCGTGCTGTCGGTTAAGGTTCCCGAGCCCCAGTTCGAGGGCCAGACCAAGACGAAGCTCGGCAACAGCGAGGTGCGCGGCATCGTCGAGAGCCTGGTCAACGACCGGCTCGGCACCTGGCTCGAGGAGAACCCGGCGTCCGGGCGCAGGATCATCGAAAAGTCCGTCCAGGCGGCCCGGGCCCGCGAAGCGGCACGGAAGGCCCGCGACCTGACCCGGAAGAAGTCCGCGCTCGAGACCGGGGTTCTGCCGGGCAAGCTCGCCGACTGCTCCAGCCGCGACGCCTCCCTGTCCGAGCTCTACCTCGTGGAGGGAGACAGCGCGGGCGGTTCCGCCAAGCAGGGAAGAGACCGGGAGTTCCAGGCGATTCTGCCGCTCAAGGGCAAGATCCTCAACGTCGAGCGGGCGCGCATCGACAGGATTCTGGGGAACGAGGAAATCCGTGCGATGATCACGGCGATCGGGGCGAACATCGGCGACGATTTCGACCTCGAGCAGGCACGGTATCACAAGACGATCATCATGACGGACGCCGACGTGGATGGAGCGCATATCCGCACGCTGCTGCTGACCTTTTTCT
>CBDUXS010000032.1:0-10466 GCA_965371255.1 uncultured bacterium | reverse complement strand
CGGGAGGCCGTCGGCCAGGATCCACTCCGTAAGCTCCTGGCGGTCCATCCCCTCGAATTCGGGCGAGAAATGCACAACGAAACGGCCCAGAGAGCGATCGATGACCTGTCTGCTGGCCCACTCGTAGTCGGTGCGGTCGCAGATGACGAACTTGAGTTCGTCGCGTTCCGGGACTAGCCGGTCGAGGTTGGTCCAATCGTTGGATTCGACTTCGCCGCTCCCCGGGCACTTGAAGTCGACGATCTTGACGACCGACTCCGGCACACGGTCCACGGGCACGCTGCCGCTGGTCTCGCACAACACCGTGTAGCCCGCAGCGATCAGGGCCGTGGCAAGGTCGCCGATGTCCTGCTGAAGCAGTGGCTCCCCGCCTGTCAGCTCCACGAGACGGCAGGCCCCGCCGATCCTTTCCACTTCCGCCATGATTTCGCCGACCGGCATATCTCTGCCTCCATGAAAGGCATAGGCCGTGTCGCACCACACGCAGCGCAGGTTGCAACCCGTCGTCCGGACGAACACGCAGGGCTGGCCGGCGAAGGAGGATTCTCCCTGAATCGAGTGGAAGATTTCGGTCACGCGCATGCGGCTAGTCCCGGAACAGACCCGTCCCCAGCCGTAGCGGTTCCGCTTCGGGCCGTGGCTCGGCATTCAGTGTTTCGAGCAGGAAACCCGTGATCCGCTCGAACAGGTGCACGCGGGTCGATCCACCGCTGATGCTGTGCCTGCGACCCGGATACAACTGCATCTCGAACGGCCGACCGGCCTCGATGAATGCACGAGTGATCTCCATCGTGTGCTGGGGATGGACATTGTCGTCGCCGGTACCGTGCACAATCAGCAGGTCCGCGTCCAGCCGCTCCGCGTACGTTAGCGGCGCGCCCAGATGATACCCGTCGGCATTTTCCTCGGGCGTGCGCATGAAGCGCTCGGTGTAGGCGGTATCGTAAAATTTCCAGTCCGTCACCGGAGCCACCGCAACCGCTGCTGCGAATTCACCGTCCGACAACAGCGTCGTCAACAGAGCCATGTACCCGCCATAGCTCCAGCCCCAGATGCCGATTCGGGAGGCATCCACGAAACTCAGACCGCCAAATTGACGCGCCGCTGAAATCTGATCGGCCGCTTCCAACTGGCCGAGCCTCAGGTACACCTGCTGCTTGAAGTCCCGGCCGCGGGCCCCCGTGCCCCGATTGTCCACGCTGGCCACGAGCACGCCGTTCTGCACCAGGAGCTGATGCCACAGGTACCGATCGCCACCCCACCCGTCCCGAACCGTCTGTGAACCGGGCCCACCATATACGTACAGCAGCAATGGATATTCTTTCAGCGGATCAAAGTCGCGCGGCTTCATGATGACTGCGTTCAGCGACGTCCCGTCCGCGGCCCGGATGGTCATGAACTCCGGCTCGCGAAGTTCCAGGCGGTCGAGCTGCGCTCGCAAACCCCGGTTGTCTTCGATCACCCGGATCTGTGATCCGTCACGATCGCGCAGAGCAATTCGGGGCGGACCGGAGACTGTGGAACTCGTCTCGATGAACAGGCCGTAGTCGGGGCTGAAAGACGCCGATCGCATGCCGCGACCACCGGCCAGCAACCGCGTCTGCCCCGGGTCATCCAGGTCGGCGGATTGGATGGACCGCGCCATCGGACTCTCGGAGGCCGCCACGAAGTAGAGCACCGAGGATACGGTATCCACGCCGACCAGCCCCGTGACGTCCCAATTACCCCGGGTGACCTGGCGCACGAGGCGCCCGTCGCGGTCGTACAGGTAGATGTGCCGGAAGCCATCGCGATCGCTGCACCACAGGAACTGCCGGCCCCCGGCCAGCCAGGGCACCTCCATCACGACATCGAGCCAGGCTTCGGAGACCTCGGAGAACAGCAGGCGGGTCATTCCTGTATGTACATCAGCGAGCAAGAGGTCGAGTCGGTCCTGGTGTCGGTTGAGACGTTGGATCATCACTTCGTCCGAGGATGCGGCCCACTCCATCCACGGCAGGTAGCCGTCGCTCGATACCTCGAGATTGATCCACGTGGATTGCGCCGTCTCGACATCGACCGTGGCCAGGCGCACCTGCGAATTCGGTTGGCCGGCTTTCGGATACCGGATCCGTACTCTCTTCGGGTACAGCGAGGACTCGTCGACCAGCTCGAAGATCGGCACATCCCTCATGTCAAACCGCCAGTAGGCGATCCGGTGCCCGTCGGGACTCCAGCGGAAGGCATCCCGCAGCCCGAGCTCTTCCTCGTACAGCCAGTCGGTCGTCCCGTTGACGACGGTCCCGCTACCGTCGTGGGTCAGCCGGCGCTCCACATCGGCGGCGAGGTCGAATACGAACAGGTCGCCGGAACGGACGAAGGCCACCTGGTCCGCGTCGGGCGAGAACTTCGCGAACATCTGGTCGCCCGGCGCATTTCCGACCGGAATCAGCCGTCGCGTCGGCACATCGAACACGAAGTACGATCCACGCGTTCGATCTCGCCAGACGCGTTCGGCGTCGGTGAACAGGAGTACGCGGTCTCCGCTGGCCGAGAACCGCACGCTCTCGATCCTCACCGGCCCTGATCCGGCCAAGGGGATCAGCTCTGCCGCCGAAATCAGCTTGACACTGTCTCCGGACACCGCCGCGATGCGCCACACCTCGGGCACGCCCGCCTCGTCCGGCACGAGACGCGCAAAATGACGCCCGTCCGGCATCCACTCGACGGCGTACGACCGAGCGTCGAGGTCATCGGAACCGTAGATCGTCTCCACCGACAATTCCTGCGCGGTAGCCTGGGGCGCGAGGATGAGCAGCAGTCCGATCAACCCTGTCAGGCGAATGAGCGCGGCCCCGCTGTTCCTGTCACTATTTGCATCGTGCAATCCTGCTTGTGTCATCGTTTCCGGCATTCGAGCGGGCTGGACTCCGGCCCCAAATCAGTGAGGACGCCGGCCGGGAGATCCGTCCCCCGCGCATGGCGTCCCATGACTGAAGCTCGCCAAAACGACCAGCGGAAGCAAGCTTGACACGATACGGGACCGGGGTAGTTTGCCGCTCTTTTCCACACACACCGAGGCACCATGTCGCTGGTTCGCTTGCAGAACATCTCGAAGAGCTTCGGCGACGTTTGTGCCGTCGATGGAGTGTCGTTCTCGATTGGCCGCGGAGAGGTTGTCGGCTTCCTCGGGCCGAATGGGGCCGGCAAGACGACTACGATGCGCATGATCGTGCAGGCCCTCGAGCCCGACTCCGGGGTAATCGAGATTGATGGAATGTCGATCGCGGACGCGCCTCTGGAGTCGAAGCGCCGGATCGGCTACCTGCCGGAGACGAATCCATTGTACGGTGACATGCTGGTCGCCGAATTCCTCGTGTACATGGGAACTCTACGAGGTCTGGATGGTCGTGATCTGCGAGCCCGGATCGACCGGGCCGTCGATCAGACCGGCATCGGCGACATTTACTATCGGCCGATCGACCAGTTGTCGAAAGGATTCCGTCAGCGAACAGGACTCGCCCAGGCGATTCTGTCCGAACCCGACGTGCTCGTGCTTGACGAGCCGACGGAGGGACTGGATCCCAATCAGCGTGTTGAAATCCGCAACCTCATCACACACCTGGGCGCCGACAGGACGGTGCTGCTCAGTACGCACGTGATGCGCGAGGTCCAGGCAACGTGCAGCCGGCTCCTGATCATCAATCGCGGCAAGCTGATCGCTGACGGGTCGGTCGATTCGCTTCTGTCGGGAGGCGGAGGGATCCGAATTACGCTCGAACTCGAAGCCGATGCGGGCGAGGCACGGGCTGCCCTGGAGGCTTTGTCTTCGGTCGCGCGAGTCACACCAGCCGCCGATGCGGGAGACAGGCCGCGGTTCACGGTCACCGGCGCAGGCGACGCGGACCCGCGCCCCGACGTATTCGGTCTGGCGCGCGACCGTAACTGGACGGTGTGGGAACTCCGACGTGAGCGCGAAGACCTGGAGGACATGTTCCGCGAGTTGACGGAGTCGGAGTCATGAGCGGCCGCAACGTATTTTCGGTCGCGGCGCGGGAGTTTCGCGGGTACTTCGACCAGGCAACGGCCTACATCCTGCTCGTCGTGTTTTTCGCGGCGAATTTCTTTTTCTTTTTCCGCACCGTGTTGGTGACCGCAGAGGCCAGCCTGCGCCCGATGTTCGCCCTGATGCCGTGGATGCTGCTGTTCTTCGTCCCGGCGATTACGATGCGATCCATCGCGGAGGACAGGGCGCGCGGGACACTCGAGCTGGTGCTCGCCCAGCCGATCCGGGAGACGGACTACCTGTTCGGCAAGTTCCTCGGGATGCTTGGATTCCTTGGCGTGGCGCTACTCGGGACGATCGCCGCCTGGTTCGCGCTCGATGCGGGCGGCGACCCATATGTGGGAACTGCCGTCGCGCAGTATGTCGGAACCATTCTGCTGTGCAGTGCGCTGTTGGCGATCGGCATCTGGGCATCGGCGGCGACGCGCAATCAGATCACAGCGTTCATTATCGCGACGACCGTGACGTTCGTGTTGATGGCGTTCAACCTGCCCGTCGTGCTGCAGGGCCTGCCTCCGGTTGCGGCGACCGTGGCCCAGCGTCTCGGACTGCTGGCGCACCATTCGAACATCACGCGCGGCGTTCTGGACCTCCGGGATATCGTCTACTTCCTGACCGTCACGCTGGTGTTTCTGAGTCTCGCCTACCTGCTCCTTCAACGCGGTCGCCGGAATCCGTCGGGAGCGAGTTTCCGCAAACTCCAGCTGGGCGTACTCGGGATCCTCGCGATCTGCGTGGTGGTCAATCTCCTGGGCCGCCACATCCGGGGACGTTGGGACCTGACGCCGGGCGGTGCCTATACGCTGTCCGAGGCCACGAAGACCGTGCTCGGGGGGCTGGAAGATGTGGTGACCATCCGATTCTTCGCCTCGCGCAACCTGCCTGCGCGAGAAGAGGCCGTCATGCGGGATGTGGAGGACCTGTTGGCCGACTATGCGGCCGAAGGTGGCGACGAGATCGTGGTGCAGCGATTGGAGCCGGTAGCGGGGAGCGAGGAAGGGAAAGAAGCGGAGAGCCTGGGCATTGCGCCCGTCGAATTCAGGGTTCTGGGCGAGGACGAATTCAGCGTCCGGCAGGGGTACCTGGGCATCGCGCTCCAGTACGCGGACGGCCTCGAGACCGTGCCGCTCGTCCGGCGCTCGGAAGATCTGGAGTATCAGCTGACCAGCGCGATACTCCTCATGACACGACCGGCGACGACGGTCATCGGGATACTGGGCGGGTTCGGCGGACCGGCCCATGACACGGATCTGGCCGGCTTCGTGAGCCAGGTCGGAAATGCCTATCCTGTGATCAGTGTCGATCTGGCAGCGGATTCCGCCGCGATTCCCGACTCCGTGGATGTGCTGGTAGTGCCGGGGCCGACCGAGCCGTTGACTCCGGACGCCGGAGCCGAATTGCGCCGATTTGTGAACAGAGGGGGAAACCTGCTGCTCCTGATGCAGCAATATGCGATCTCAGAGGGCCAGGCGTTCGCGGATACCGCCAGTCATCCCGAACTGGACGCCCTGCTGGAGCCATATGGCGTGCGAGTCGCGAAAGGTGCCGCCTATGACATGCGGTCGAACTTCCCGGTCAACCAGGCATCGGAAGGCGGACAAACGGTTCAGCGACCTTATCCTCTGTGGCCGGTCACACTGCCCGCCTCGGCCCACCCGACCGTAGCCGGGTTGACCGGAATCACGCTGGGTTGGGCGAGCCCGCTTGACCTTTCCGGCGCTGACACGAGCACCGTCACGCCACTCCTGGCAACGAGTCAGTTCGGCGGTGTGTTCACGGGCCCGTTTCCTCTGAATCCGAGCTTCGACTGGACCAGCGTCGCCGCAGACCTTCGCCCGCGCCCCGTCGCGGCGGCCGTCCTGCCGCGAAACCAGGTGGGCGGATCCTCGTCGGGCGGGCGGATCCTTCTCGTCGGGGACGCGGATTTCCTCACGAATCGCTTCCTGCTGGCCATTCCGGAGAATCTCGCGTTTGCGCGTAACGCCGTCGATTGGCTGGCGAGCGACGAATCGCTGATCGGGATCCGGTCCAAGCAGCGACGGGCGCCAGCGCTGCTTTATTCGTCCAATGCCGCGCGTGACGGGGCCCGTTACGCGAGCCTGTTCGGTGTGCCGCTCCTGTTCATTCTGCTCGGGTTCTTCCGCTTGATGCGCCGAAGCCGGCTCGCAGGTCAGGTGTGGTCTCCGGAGGACGCAGAGGGTAGCTGGTCGTGACTCGACGGCAACTCGGAGTCGTGTTCGGACTCCTCGCGGCGCTGTTCGTCGTCTGGCTGTCGGTGCAGGCTCGAGACCCGACGTCCGGAGAGCCGGGCAACAGCCTCGATCTCGGCGCGACGATCGACCGGGATGTTTCGCGGCTGAGCATTATGCCTCCCGATACGGCGGCCATCCACCTGCAGCTGGTAGACGGACGGTGGACGGTCAATGGATATCCCGCGCAGGATTCACTCGTCGAGGTGCTCCTGGCCCGGCTGGATACCATGCCCCCGGCGCGACTGGTGGCCCGCAGTTCCGTGAATCATGAACGACTCGGCGTGGACGCTGCAACGGCCCGGCGGATCGAAATCGGGCCGACAGGCAGGCCCGATGCTGTATTCCTGCTGGGAGGATCCGGACCGGAGGGGCGGTTCGTTCGCCTGCCGGACCATCCGGAGGTCTATGTGGTCCCCGCGGTGGCCGTGCTGGACCTGGATCGAAATGAGTTTCGTTGGCGCGACCCAACGGTCGTATCCGTCGACACGGCGTCCCTCAGCCGACTGGTGATGCACCGCGGCTCGGATCCGGCCGTCGAGGTGATTCGGGACTCGATGGGAGTCTGGCAGGTGGACGGCACACCGGCGGACACGGTCTTGATGCGCACGTTGCTCGAAACGTTGGCGGACCTGCAGGCGACGGGATTCCCGGCCGATTCGTTCGTTTACGCGGTGGACTTCGACCGGCCGGACGCGATTCTCGATCTTCACCTCGGAACCGAACCGAGCGGCGCGCCGTACGTTTCGCTGCTGTTTGCTTCCGTCGCCACCCGCTCAGAGGTGCTGGTTCGGCGGGCGGACGATCCGATCGTCTACGCGATCGATTTCCGTCGGGCCAACCTTCTCACCGCCGGTCGCGCCCGGTTGCTCGGCAGGTAGATGCCTGTTGCTAGAAGCCTGTCGAGGAACTGGGGTGGTCGCGCTATGCCACGCCGGGCCGCGTCATCGCATCGAAATCCAGCAACGCGTCGAGATCCTCGGCCGTCATCAACTCCATGTCGAGGACGATCTCGCGCAGCGTCTTATCTTCCTTGAGCGACCGCTTCGCTACCTCGGCCGCCTTGTCGTAACCAATCCGCGGCGCCAGGACCGTGGCAAGAGCCGCCGTCGATTCAGCGTTGAGTCGGCAGCGAGCCTCGTTGGCCGCGATTCCCGTCACACAGGAGTCCGCAAATATTCGAGCGCCCGAAGAGAGGATCTCGATCGACTCGAGCAGATTGTGGGCGATGACCGGGATCATGACGTTCAGCTCGAAGTTGCCGCGTTCCCCGCCAATCGTAATCGCAAGGTCGTTCCCCATCACCTGGGCTGCGACCATCGTGAGCATCTCGCACATCACGGGGTTGACCTTGCCCGGCATGATCGACGAGCCGGGTTGAAGCTCGGGCAGTTCGATCTCGGCGAGTCCCGTGCGCGGACCGGACGACAGCCACCGGATGTCGTTGGCGATCTTCATCAGGCTGCAGGCCACGACCTTCAACATTCCGCTGGCTTCAACCGCCGCATCGCGCGCCGATTGCGCCTCGAAGTGGTTCTCGGCCTCCCTGAAGTGAACACCTGACAGGTCGCTGATACGTTCCGCGGTCCTGGCAGCGAACTCGGGGTGTGTGTTGATGCCCGTGCCGACAGCCGTCCCTCCGATCGCCAGCTCCGACAGACTCTGACGCGTTCCCACGAGCCGGCGGATTCCGTGCTCGACCTGGCTCGCATAGCCGCCGAATTCCTGCCCGAGGCGGACCGGAGTTGCGTCCTGCAGGTGCGTGCGGCCCGCCTTGGGAATCGCATCGAATTCCTCGGCCTTTTCCGCCAGAGCTTCCCGGAGGCGCTCCAGCGCAGGGAGCAGGTCCTCCTCGATCGCCGTCAGCGCCGCTACGTGCAGGGCCGTCGGGATCACGTCATTGCTGGACTGACCCATGTTGACATGGTCATTCGGGTGCACCGGCGTCTTAGAGCCCACCTCGCCACCCAGCAGCTGGATCGCTCGATTCGAGATGACTTCATTGGCGTTCATGTTGGTCGAGGTACCGGAGCCCGTCTGGAAAATGTCGAGGACGAAGTGGTCGTCGAGTTTTCCTTCACGCATTTCTTCCGCAGCATCGCGGATCGCGGCAGAAATGTCGTGCTCCAGCAAACCTAGAGCTTCATTCGTCTCCGCCGCGGCACGCTTCACGGTCCCCAGGGCCCGAATGAACTTCCGGTCGAACCTCAGTCGGCTGATCGGAAAGTTGCAGCGCGCCCGCTCGGTCTGCGCGCCATACAGTCGATCGACGGGAATCTGTACCGATCCCATCGAATCCTGCTCGTCCCGAAAGCCGTCGCTGGACATGGTCTCACCGTGCTCCGGTTTAGAACTCGACACGCGCACCGGCCTTAACCCCGTTGCTCTCGAACCAGCCCGCCGACATCTCGAGAGCATACATGGCCGGACCCAATGACAGTGTGCTGTCGTCAGTGTTCGGCGCCATCGTCCCGACGTTGATGATCGAACCGTTTCCGTCTACGAACGCGATGTCGAGCGCGATGGGCGTGTTGCGCATCCAGAAAGATCGAATCTGCTCGTCGGCATAGACGAACAACATGCCGTGATTTTCGGGGAGCGAATCCCGGCCCATCAGGCCTCGCTCCCGCAACGCCGGCGTGTCGGCAATCTCCGCCGTGACTGCCACACCGCCAACGGTCAGATTCACCGTTCGCACGACGCCGCCGTCGCCAGGTCGCGGCTGGCCCACCGTTTCCTGCTGCATGCGCTCAGTGGACAGCACGCTGGCCGGCGTTTCCGCAGTCGAATCGCTCGAACTGCTGCATGCGGGAAGGCCCAGTACGACGAACACCGCCGCGGCCGACAGTACTCTGCGTCTCATACTCATCAACCCCTGCTTCCAGTTCATAACCCGCACCAGAGCGAACGTCCACATTCAGCTTCAAGATGCGGCGGCGAGTCCCACCCGCAAGCGCCAGGATACCCATGCGACGGCAACCCGGTCCGGCAACATTGAGTAACGACATGCTGCCGGATAGATTCTCAACCGATTGAGAATCCTGCCGCCCCGGTGAGACACGCGCAAATAGTGGCTCGCCTCGGATCCGGCGGGGCACCCGCCGCAGGCGGGTCGGCGCTCGTAACGCGGCCACACCAGTTCATCAGCGGGCTTCTGAAATGATAGCGACATCATCAAGCATCGTACCGACTGAACCGCCGCTCGGCTGCGCGGCGGTCATGATGGAGGTGCTGAGAGGCGAACTCCGCGAACGAGAACTGCCGTTCACTCACCAGCGTGAGGCGATCGCGCGGGTTTTGTTCGAGTCTACGCTGCACCTTTGCGCTGACGAAGTTGAGGCCGGACTGCTCGACCGCGGCCACCAGATCGGCAAGGCGACCGTCTACCGAACGCTGGCCTTGCTGGTCGAATTAGGCCTCGCCACCGAGCACGACTTCGATGAAGGCTTTCGGCGATACCAGATGCGGGTAGGTGCCGCGCAGTACGATCATTTGATCTGCACGGTGTGCGGAGGCGTAACGCAGTTTCGCGACGAGGCACTCGAGGGCGTTCTCGTAGACATCCAGGGCGCCGCCGGCTTCCAACCCATCACACGACAGATCAAGATCTTCGGGACGTGCCGTGACTGCACGTGAACGCCTGCTGGACCTGTTCGTCCAGCGGTCATTCAGGCTCGGCGATTTCACGCTCGCGTCAGGCCGAAAGAGCGACTTTTACATCGACTGCCGCACCACCACAATGCACGCCGAGGGGCAGGCGCTGCTTGGCGAGGTCGGCTGCGACACTCTGGATGCGGCCGGCTGGCGACCCGACCTCGTCGGCGGATTGACGATGGGCGCCGATCCGATCGCCTACGCCATTGCCGGCGAGAGTTTTCGGCGCGGCGTACCGATCCATGCCTTCTCGGTGCGAAAGCAGGCCAAGCGACATGGTACGCGTCGGCAGATCGAGGGCTGTTTCGAGTCCGGCGCCCGGGTCGTGGTGCTGGAAGACGTGATTACTTCGGGTGGGTCTGCACTTCAGGCATGTGAAACGATCAGGGCTGAACAGGGCTCCATCGTGGGAATCCTCGCCGCCGTCGATCGTGAGGAAGGCGGCGCGGAAACGATCGCCAGGGCAGGGTTCCAGATCATCTCCATGTTCGGCGTGGCCGAGCTGCGGGCACGCACAG
>CBDUXS010000031.1:0-10483 GCA_965371255.1 uncultured bacterium | reverse complement strand
ACCGTCAGGACAGCAAGCCTCTCGGGAGTCACGAAGCGCGTGGTACGGGGAGGCTTCGCACCCTCGAACAATCCGGTCGAGACATAGCTCGGACAGACGGTGGTCACACCGACGTGCCGGTGACCCATCATCTCGAGCTCGAGCCGGATCGACTCAGAGAAACCGATCACGGACCATTTGCTCGAAGCATAGGTCGAACCGTATGGCAGCCCGATGAAACCGGAAGCGCTGGAGACGTTGACCAGGTGCCCTTCCGGAGCCGCAATCAGGTCTGGCAGGAAGGCATGGGTCATGGCGACGAGTCCCAGCGTGTTTACCTGGTAGGTCTGTACGTGGCGCTCGAGCGGAACGTCGAGAAAAGCGCCGCCGTGAACCACGCCGGCGTTGTTGACGAGGATGTCGATCGGCCCCCCATCAGCGTGAATCCGGTCGCGCAGCGCCGCGATACTTTCGACATCGGTAACGTCGGCCAGATATGTTCGAGCCCGCCCGCCATCGGAGGAGATCCGGTCGGCCGCCTGCCTCAGCGCGTCGTCATCGATGTCGATCAGGAGAAGTTCGGCACCCTCGGTGGCCAGGCGACGGGCAACCGCCAGACCGATCCCCCGCGCTCCACCAGTGATCAGCGTCCGTTTGCCATGGAGATGGTGCATTCCGCGTCTCTCGCCCTACTTCCGCTAGTCGGAGTCCAACTGGAAGGCACTCCGCTTCGCCAGGCTCACCGGCGGACCCAGTATCTCACTCAGAACGATGGCCCGTTGGATCTCCGGCAACCGAGCAAGGTGTCGCATCCCATCCCGCCCGCGACGCCGGGCTACGGCCGGAGGCGGCGGAATCTCATCGTCTGGACCAGGAGACGCGGCTGGTCGGGGCCTGGATACTGCCGGGCGTCCGGGCGTTGCCGCCGCCGGGACCCGTGTTACCGGCGCTGTCGGCATTTTCTCGGGCGGCGCTGCCAGCATCGCCGCGATCGCCTCGAACGCCTCGCGGCGGCGGCGCGTCTTGTCGACGGGTCTGTGAGCTGCCGCAGGAACCGGAACTGGCACGGGGACCGGAACTGTCTCCTGCTGCTCTGCCTCCCAGCGCTGTAACGATTCCTCGGCCCGCCTCGCCGACCGGTCTACGTCACGCGCGAGTTCCTGGATAGCAGCGCGGGGGTCGGGTCGCGAGCGCGGGGCGCCCGGCTCGCCGCCCTCCGTCTGGCCTTTCTTCTTGAGCGCTTTGTTGGCAATCTCGAACAGCCAGAAGGCTCCGAGAATGAGAATCCAGACGTAGTCTTCCATCGGCTACTTGTCGGCCTCGGACTGGCGCTCGTCCGTTCCGGCAATCGAGTGCCGCATCTGAGTATCGGCCTCAATGTTTCTGAATCGCATGTAGTCCATGATGCCAAGCTGACCGTTCCGGAACGACTCGGCGATCGCGAGTGGAATCTCCGCCTCCGCCTGTACGACGTTTGCGCGCGCCAGTTCTACCTGCGCCCGATTCTCCTGCTCGATCGCCACTGCCAGGGCACGCCGCTCTTCGGCCTTCGCCTGGGCGATTCGCTTGTCGGCTTCGGCCTGATCGGTCTGGAGTTCGGCGCCGATGTTCTTGCCGACGTCGACGTCGGCGATGTCGATGGACAGAATCTCGAACGCCGTTCCGCTATCGAGGCCCTTGGCCAGAACGGTCTTCGAGATATTGTCCGGATTTTCCAGCACGGCCTTGTGCGATTCGGCAGAGCCGATCGTGCTGACGATCCCTTCGCCGACACGGGCCAGAATCGTGTCCTCGCCGGCACCGCCCACGAGTCGAGCAATATTCGCGCGAACCGTCACGCGCGCGATGGCGATCAACTGAATGCCGTCCTTAGCCATCGCCGCGACCTTCGGCGTGTTGATCACCTTCGGGTTCACGGATACCTGCACGGCCTCGAGCACATCACGGCCGGCGAGATCGATGGCAGCGGCCATTTTGAAGCTCAGATCAATGTTCGCCTTGTCGGCCGAGATCAACGCAGTCACGACGCGATGGACGTCCCCACCAGCCAGGTAGTGCGCCTCGAGCTCGTTCGTATCGAGTGGCAGCCCGGCTTTCGCCGCGCTGATCAACGGCAGGATGATGCTGGGCGGGTGGACTTTACGCAGCCGCATCCCGACAAGGCTGCCGAGGCGGACGCGAACGCCCGAGGCCGCGGCCGTGATCCATAGCCGTACGGGCACAGCCCATGCGATGATCGAGAACGCGAACAGTGCCAGGAATACGAGAAATATGGCCCACAGGGCCGTCAAGTCAGTCATCAATCAGTCACTCCTCTGCCTTCGTTTACGCACCATCGGGCGCGTCGTCAGCATCCAAGTCGGCATCGACCACTTCTCTCACTACGTGACGGTACCCGTCCGCGTTCAGGAACTTTACCCGGACACCGGCCTCCAGGAACGGACCCTCCGTCACGACGTCGATCCGCTCGTCACCGAACTTCGCTGTGCCCGAAGGCCGCAGATCTGTCGTCGTGATTCCGATTGAACCGATCAAGTCCTGCCGGTCAGGAGCCGAAATGTACCCCGTCTCCCGGCTCGTCGAATCTTCGAGCAGGATCCCCTTCATCGACCGGCTGTGCGGCAGGTGCCTCACCATCGCGAAGATGAGCACACCCGCGACCAGTATCGAAAACGCGACGAGTCCCACCGCAGAAACTACTTCATTCATAGTAGGAAAACTTCCTATCATACTTAATGTTACGCTGCCTAATACGGCGAACGTACCGAGCACTCCGGCGATACCCACTCCAGGGATCACGAAGATCTCTGCCGCCAGCAGGGCCACCCCGGCGCCTAGCAGCAGCAGTTCCTCCATGCCGGCAAGGTTCACGATCATTCGCGCACCGAAGAACCCCGCCAGGCAGAGCAGTCCGATCCCGCCGGCGAGGCCAAACGTCGGCGTTCTTATTTCGATGATCAGACCCAGGAATCCCAGGCTGAGCAGAAACGGGGCAATCACCGGATTCGTCAGGAACCGCACGACCGCCTCAGCCCAGTTCGTCCGCATGTTGATCGTCCGGCTCGCGCCGAGATCGATCATAGCCAGCAACGCCGGGTAATGCTCGACCACGCCGGTCGCCACGTCCAGATCGATGGCTTCCGAGGTCGTAAGCGTGAGGAGTCGGCCTGCCTCCACGACACCCGGCACTTCGACACTCTCGTCGACCATCGCCTCCCCGATCCGAGGATCGAAGCCCCGCTCTTCCGCGAGCGCCCGGAACTCGGACCGCATGGCGCTGACCATCTTCTCCGATGCTTTCGTTCCCTGCCCGTCTACCGGCGTGGCCGCACCAATCGTCGACCCGGGGCGCATGTACAGACCATCGGCCGCCAGGGCGATCATCGCCCCGGCCGATAGCGCCCGCCGGTTCACGTAAGCGTACACGGGCACGTCGGCATCGCGAATGTCGTCGATGATCTCCCAGGCGGCGTCGATGCGACCGCCGGGCGTGTCGATGTCCAGGATAACCGCGGCGGCGCCCGAGTCTTCGGCTTCCCGGATCGAGCGCGCTACGAAGGGTGCGAGGCCGAGTTCGATCGTGCCCGTGACGGGAACCCGCACGACTGTCGTTTCCTGGACGGCCAACACGCTCGGCAGCAACGGGACGGCTGCGAGCGCGAGCAGCCCGACCGCAATTCCTACCGCAGACGGCGGGGAAATATTTCGCATGCGTCAAGTTGGCTGGATTGGGAATCCGGCGCCAGCCAGAGCCGCGGCAGTGGGCGGCGGGCCATATCGCGAGGACGGGCCCAGGCATACTTTATTGGGTTCCAAACAGACGCGTGTACGGACGCTGCGCACCCGGTCCGACGGCACGCAATCAGACCAGAAACAGGGGATTACCGATGGCCGACAAGTTGATCGAATACGAGGTCAAGGACGGAGTTGGAATCATCACGATGGCCGACCCGCCGGCCAATACATATACGCACGAGATGATGGCCGAGATGGACGCGCAGATTCTCAAGGCGAGATTCGACGAAGCCGTTCACGTGATCGTGCTGACCGGTGCCGGCGAGAAGTTCTTCTCCGCGGGAGCCAACATCAACATGCTTCGCGAGGCGGACCCGTATTTCAAGTATTACTTCTGCCTTCACGCGAACGAAACGCTCAACCGCCTGGAACAGACGCCCAAGCTGGTGATCGCTGCGCTGAACGGGCATACGGTCGGCGGCGGACTGGAGATCGCTATGGCCTGCGATCTTCGGATCGCGAAGAAGGACGGGGGCATGGTAGGGCTTCCGGAAGTCACTCTGGGGGTTCTTCCGGGCACCGGCGGCACGCAACGTCTCGGCCGGATTCTCGGTAAGTCCAAGGCAATCGAATTGATGGTCGAGGGCCGCATGTTCGGATTCGACGAAGCACTCCAGATGGGACTCGTCAACAAGATTTTTGAGGCCGAGGATTTCTTCGACAAGGTTCTCGAGTACGCCGGCAATTTCGTTCCGCCGAAGGCCGCTTCGCGCGCCGTCGGCCGGATCAAGCGCGCCGTGTGCAGCGGCGTCGAGGTGCCGTTCTCCGAGGGACTCGCGATCGAACGCGAGCTCCAGCAGTTGCTGTTCCAGGGCTCTGATGCCAAGGAAGGACTCGAGGCCTATATCGAGAAACGGCCTGCCGAATTCTCGGGCACCTGATCTTCGTCGGAGCGGATACGCAATGGAACTGCGCACGAAGCTGCTGATCGGAGGCGAGTGGGTCGCGGGTTCGGACCGGTTTTCCACGGTGAACCCGGCAACCGAAGAGGTCATCGCGGAGATCGAGGAGGCAGGGCACGCGGAGGTTGACGCGGCTGTCCGGTCGGCCCGCGAGGCGTTCGAGTCGCCGAAGTGGCGACGGATGGACCCGCACCGTCGCTCAGCGCTGTTGTGGCGCCTGGCCGAACTCGTGGAGCAAAACGCGGAGTTCATCGCGGCGACGGAGACCAGGGACAACGGAAAGCCGCTGTTCGAGTCCGCGAAGGTGGACATTCCATTCGTGGTCGCAAACCTGCGGTACTTCGCCGGCTGGGCCGACAAAATCACCGGCGACGTGATTCCCGTATCGGGCGGGTTCCTTAACTATACGTTGAGGGAACCGGTCGGCGTGGTCGGCGCCATCATCCCATGGAATTTTCCGCTCAACATCGCGTCGTGGAAGCTCGCGCCCGCGCTCGCATGCGGGAACGCGGTCATCCTCAAACCTGCCGAGCAAACCCCGCTGACGGCACTGCTACTGGGTGAACTGGCGCTTGAAGCCGGATTTCCGCCCGGCATTCTCAATGTGCTCCCGGGGCGCGGACCCATTACGGGCCAGGCACTCGTAGAGCATCCGGATGTCGACAAGATCTGTTTCACCGGATCCACGGCCACGGGACGAACCGTGATGCGGACGGCGGCGGAGGGCCCCAAGAAGGTATCGCTGGAGCTCGGCGGCAAGTCGCCGAATGTGGTGTTCGCCGACGCCGATCTGGATGCAGCCGTGAGAGGGGCCATTACAGGCATTTTCTATGGCAAAGGCGAGGTTTGCGCCGCGGGCTCAAGGTTGCTGGTAGAGCGCTCGGTGCATGACGAGTTCGTCAAGAGCCTGGCTGAGCGGGCCTCATCGATGACGGTCGGCGATCCGACCGATCCCAAGACCAGAATCGGAGCGCTCGTTTCGGCTGAGCAGCGGGACAAGGTGCTGAGCTACATCGAAGCTGGACGGGAAGACGGCGCCACGCTGGTCGCCGGCGGGAATCAGGCGTCCGTCGATGGACGCGGTTTCTTTGTCGAAGCAACGGTATTCGACGAGGTCGACTCCGACATGCGAATCGCGCAGGAGGAAATCTTTGGCCCGGTGCTCGCGACGCTGCCGTTTGACGACATCGACGAAGCGATCGACATCGCGAACCGGACGATCTACGGACTCGCCGCAGGCGTCTGGACACGCGACATCGGAAAGGCCCATCGCTTCGCTCGGGACGTACAGGCCGGGACTGTCTGGGTAAACACCTACAACCGATACGATCCGGCGTCACCGTTCGGTGGATTCAAGCAGTCGGGCTTCGGCAGGGACCTCGGCGAGATCGCTCTGCAGGAATACACCCAGACGAAGAGCGTCTGGGTCGCGCTGGATTGATTTCCGTGCCATCGGCCCGCGACCCACTGATCTGCGTGGCTGTCCGAACGCCGGTCGGACGACATGGCGGCGCCCTCGCGACGGTGCGTCCCGACGACCTTCTCGCCGGTGTGATTCGGGCCGTGGTGGATCGTTCGGGCGTGCCTGTAGAGCAGATTGAAGACGTCATCATGGGCTGTACCAACCAGGCCGGCGAAGACAATCGCAATGTCGCGCGGATGGCCGCTTTGCTCGCGGGACTGCCTGTGGAGGTGGCTGGCCAGACCGTGAACCGACTGTGCGGCTCGGGCCTCCAGGCGATCGTCACGGCGGCACACACGATTCGAGCCGGGGAAGGCGACGTATTCCTGGCCGGCGGCGTCGAGAGCATGTCTCGCGCGCCATGGGTGACGATGAAGCCGGACCGGCCGTATTCCAGAGGCATCCCGGCATCGGCGGACACGACGATAGGCTGGCGGTTCACGAATCCCCGCATGCCGGAAGCCTGGACGATCGGCCTCGGCGAGACTGCGGAGGTCGTTGCCGAACGCTACGGCGTAACGCGCGAGGAGCAGGACGCGTTTGCGATCGAAAGCCAGCGGCGGGCGGCGCGTGCCGTGGCGGAGGACGTATTCGCCGCGGAAATCGTTCCGGTGGAGGTCCCGCAACGAAAGGCACCACCGAAGATCGTGGACCGGGATGAACACCCGCGCCCGGACGTGATTGAGAAGGGGCTCGCGGGCCTTCGACCGGTATTCCGTGACGGAGGCTCGGTAACTGCGGGAAACGCGTCCGGCATCAATGACGGCGCCGCGGCTCTTCTTGTCGTGAGCCGGGAAGCGGCGGCGGACCTCGGACTACGGCCCATGGCACGGGTCGGGGCGGCCGCCGTAGCCGGCGTGGATCCTGACTGCATGGGCATAGGGCCCGTTCCGGCGGTCCGCAAGGCGCTCGCACGGGCCGGACTGACGACGGCGGACCTCGACCTCATCGAACTTAACGAGGCGTTTGCCGCCCAGGTACTTCCCTGCCTTCGTGAGCTCGAGTTGGATCCCGCGATTGTAAACGTCAACGGAGGCGCGATCGCCCTTGGTCATCCCCTCGGCTGTACGGGAGCCAGACTCGCCACCTCGCTCGTACATGAAATGACGCGGCGCGGCGCGAAGACGGGCCTGGTCACGATGTGCATCGGCGTCGGCCAGGGCATAGCGGCGATCCTGCACCGCGAATCTGGTGACACGGCATGAACACGGAGCCGCAGGTCCTCGTCGAGACGGACGGGCCGATCGGCCGGCTGGTGCTGAACCGACCGGAGAAGCTGAACTCGTTCTCCGGAGCGATGCGGGACCACATCGCCGAAGGGTTCAATACACTTGGCGACGACGACCGGGTGCGCGTTGTGATCGTGACCGGTCGTGGGCGGGCGTTCTGCGCGGGGGCAGACGTCAAGTACATGGCGGGGCTCGTCGAGAAGGGTGACTACGCAGAGGCGAACGCGCTCGTCGAGGCCGGCCGCCGAACGATCAAGGCGATTATCGAGATGCCGAAACCCGTGATCGCCGCGCTCAACGGACCGGCCGCGGGCGGAGGCGCCAACCTGGCGCTGGCGTGCGATCTGCGCATTGCCTCAGACCGAGCTTCGATCGGGCAGACATTCAATCGCATCGGTCTGCACACGGACTGGGGCGGCACCTGGATCGTGCCGCGCCTCGTGGGCCAGGCGAAGGCAGCCGAGCTGTTCTTTCTGGCCGAAATGATCGAGGCTCACGAAGCCGAGCGCATCGGTCTCGTCAACCGCGTGGTTCCGCACGATGACCTCGACGAGGTCGCCAACGACTGGGCCCGGCGGCTGGCAGAGAAACCCGCGCTTTCTCTCGCACTCGCCAAGCGGGCGATTCACATGAGTTGGGGCGCGACGCTGGATGAGATGCTGGACTACGAGTCAGAAGCGCAAAGGGAGTGCTTCCTGTCTGCTGACGCCCTGGAGGGTACGCGGGCGTTTGTCGAGAAACGGCCCCCGAGATTCGGGCACGTGGAAACCACCGAGGATGAAGGGCATGACGGCTGACGGCCAGGTACGCCAAGCAACATTGGATGATCTCGACGAGCTCGTTGCCCTGTGGGCTCATTACATTCGCGTACACCGGGCGAACCCGGCCTACCGACTCTGCCGGGCCGATGGACTCGAGCAACGCCGGAAATTGTTCGAGCAGCATGTGAAAGGCACGCACTCCTGTGTGTTCGTGGTTCCCCGGCCGATCGAAGGTCTCGACGGCATGCTCAGCTGCTTTGTAGAACAGAACACGGGCTATTTCGATCCGCCGCGATACGGACGGCTCCAGACTCCTTTTGTCCGGCCCGAGGTGCGCGGCCGGGGCAACGTTCGCCGACTTCTGGCGGCCGCCTACTTGTGGGCTCGCGAGCAGGGACTGACAGAGATTCGCCTGTTCACGAGCGCTTATGAGCCGGCGCCCAATCGCCGAGCCGAGGAATTGGGCTTCGAAGCATTCGAGATCGTCCGGCGGCGAACGGTGGAGCGGAACTTCCCGCTAGGCAAGACACCGTTCGACGACAAGCTTCCATGAGTTGTGAGTCGGTCCCCCGGATCCTTGGTCCCGTAGCCGTGCTGGGCGCGGGTACGATGGGACGGGGAATCGCCCACGTGGCGGCGCAGGCGGGTTTCGAGACCCGGTTGTTCGATATTGAAGCAGGTATCCTGGAACAGGCACTGGACACGGTCCGGGCAAACCTGGATAAAGGCGTGGACCTCGGGAAGGTCGAGCCGGCGGTTCGCGATGGCGCACTCGAACGTCTCCAGTCGAGCACCGACCTGGTGATGGCGGTCGATCGCGTCGATCTCGTGATCGAAGCGGTTCCCGAGCGACTGGAACTCAAGCAGTCGGTCTTGCGCAGCGTCGCCGAACTGGTGGAACCCACAACGGTCATCGCGTCGAATACATCGTCGTTGTCAATCAGCGCACTGGCTGCCTCGATCAACGGAGCGGAGCGCGTCGTCGGGCTCCATTTTTTCAATCCCGTGCACATCATGGCGCTCGTGGAGGTCGTGCGCGGCGACCGAACGACCGAACGAGTCGTCGAGCAGGCGCGACAATTCGCTGAGGGCCTCGGCAAGACACCTATCGTAGTGCGCGACTCTCCGGGCTTTGCCTCGTCACGGCTGGGCATCGCGCTGGGTCTCGAAGCCATCCGCATGGTGGAAGAAAATGTGGCGTCGCCCACGGATATCGACCGGGCGATGGTGCTCGGATATCGGCATCCGATGGGTCCCCTTCGCCTGACCGACGTCGTCGGTCTGGATGTGCGCCTGGAGATTGCCCGGTATCTGTATCAGGAACTGGGGAGCGAAGGCTTCCGCCCTCCGGAACTTCTCGAGCGCATGGTGGAAGATGGACGGCTGGGAAAGAAGACGGGTCGTGGATTCTATGACTGGTGAGGAGGTCGGTGATAATGAGTGATGTGCTGCTGGTAGAGAAACTTGAAGGGCACGTGGCCCTGCTGACATTCAATCGTCCGGACAAAATGAACGCCCTCAACCTGGAAGTTCGCCGCGCTCTGTTCGCGGCGCTGGCCGATTTGCGCGAGGACGACGATGTGCGCGTCGTCGTTCTCACCGGCGCGGGAGACAAGGCATTCATCGCCGGGGCGGACATCGGGGAGTTCGAGGGCATGGCTCCGGTAGCGCAATATCGAGCCATGCAACGCGGAAATATTTTCTCCGCCATGGAGCAGTTCCCGAAACCCATCATCGCGATGATCAACGGGTACTGCCTCGGCGGCGGTTGTGAGCTCTCGATGGCGTGTGATATACGCGTAGCCTCGTCCCGCGCAAAGCTGGGACAGCCGGAGATCAACCTCGGCATCATTCCCGGCGGTGGCGGTACACAGCGGCTTCCTCGCCTCATCGGTGAAGGCCATGCCATGCGGCTGATCATGACGGGCGAAATGATCTCCGCCATCGAAGCCGAGCGGCTCGGGCTTGTTGAGAAGGTGTTCGAGCCGGAGGATCTGCGGGATGCCACGCTCGAGATGGCGCGAACCATCGCCTCCCGTTCTCCAATCGCCCTGCAGGCCGCCAAGGAATCGATTCTCGCCGCGCGTCGAATGCCGATGGACGAGGGCTTGAAGTTCGAGCGCGCCTGGTTCGGTCTTCTGTTCTCGACGGAAGACAAGAACGAAGGCGTGGACGCATTCCTCAACAAGCGCCCGGCGGAGTTCCAGGGCACCTGACGGACCTGGGCCCCGATCGGACAAGACCGACCGGGGCCCAGGCACATCGTCGGGTGGGTCGCGAAACCTATCCGGCGAGCACACTCACGATCTTGCGGCCGCCGCGCTGGTTTGCGAAGGTCACGTAGCCGTCATTCAG
>CBDUXS010000030.1:0-10512 GCA_965371255.1 uncultured bacterium | reverse complement strand
GCATCCGGACGAACGTATGCTTCGCTCATCGCGTCCACTTCCGGGTCTACGATCGAATATCGGTCTCCGACGGCGCCAAATTCCGTCATCACCACCCGGATGATGCCGGCGATCAACGGATCGTCTCCTCGTTCGATCGGCCGTATGTCTGTTCTTCTCATGGCTGTTGCTGGCTCCGTGTCCAAACCGGGACTCGAGGACCCCTGAAGTGTAGTACGCCCGGTGACTGTCTGCGATGTGCCGGCAGGTCTCAGCCATTTCGCGGCCGTTTTGCGTGGCGAGACGGTTGCTGCCTAAGATTCGAACGAACTTGCACGAACTCGACCGGGAGACAGCGTGCCGTCAGGCCGATCCCATACCGCTCAACCCCAGGAGCCACCCCGAACAGGGGAGGGTGGGGCGCGGTCCATCCTGCCACGAGAGTTTCTCGAGGCTGTCGAAGGCAAGGAGGAACGGCTCGATCTGGAGCTCCTCGCGCTGGCGTTCCAATACAGCAAGGAAAAGCACGCCGGGCAGAAGCGGTCGAGCGGCGAGGAATACATCACGCATTGTGTCGCCGTGGCGTCGATCCTCGGCGAGATCCACCCGGACACGGTGACGATCGCGGCCTCGTTTCTCCATGACGTGGTGGAGGACAGCGAAGTCGGACTCGAGGAAATCCGCCAGGAATTCGGCGCCGAGATCGCCACCCTCGTAGACGGTCTGACCAAAATCTCCCGGGTCGAGTTCCGTTCGCTGGCGGAACGGCAGGTCGAAAACTACCGAAAGCTCCTGCTGTCGATGGCGGCGGATGCGCGCGTGATCATCGTCAAGCTCGCCGACCGTCTGCACAACATGCGCACGCTCGAACACCTCGACACCGCCCGCCAACGGCGCATTGCGCTCGAGACGAAGGAGATCTACGCGCCGCTTGCGCACCGGCTGGGAATGGCCAGGGTGCGCTGGGAATTGGAGGACCTGGCCTTCAAGTTTCTCAAGCCGGCGGAGTACAAGGAACTCTCGGCTACCGTGGCCGAAAAGCGCAGCGAGCGCGAAGACCTGATCCGCCGAATGGTCGAGCCGCTCTCGGAGGAACTCCAGGCGGCAGGCCTTGACTGCATCGTGCAGGGCCGGGCAAAGCACCTGTGGTCGATCTGGCGCAAGATGCAGAAGCGCGAGAAGTCCTACGAGGAGATTTACGACGTACTGGCGGTCCGGGTCGTCCTGCCGACGATTCGTGACTGCTACCACGGGCTTGGTGTGATCCACAACAAGTGGACTCCGCTGACCGAGCGGTTTCACGACTACATCGCGACTCCCAAATCCAACCTCTACCAGAGCCTGCACACGACGATCTTCGGACCGGGCGGGCGGCTGTACGAGATCCAGCTGCGCACCGACGACATGCACCGCACGGCGGAGCTGGGGATCGCTGCGCACTGGCGCTACAAGGAAGGCGGCGGCGGCGACGAGGTGGACGAGAAGCTGTCCTGGTTCCGCCAAGTGCTCGAGTGGCAGAAGGAGACTCACGAGCCGGAGGAGTTCCTCGAATTCCTGCGGATCGATCTGTTCCAGGACGAAATCTTCGTGTTCACGCCGGCGGGCGATGTCATGCAGCTCCCGCGGGGCGCAACGCCGATCGACTTTGCGTATGCCGTTCACACGGAGATCGGGAACCGGTGCTCCGGCGCGAAGGTGAACGGCCGGATCGCACCGTTGGCCCGGGCACTGAAGAATGGCGACACGGTCGAGATCCTGACATCGGACAATCAGCGGCCGAATCGGGACTGGCTCAGCTTCGTCCGGACGAGCCGGGCTCGGCATCGAATCCGTAACTGGATTCGGGACGAGGAACACGAGTCAGCGACCCAACTTGGCAAGGAAATCCTGGCCCGCGAATGGCGGCGGCGAAAAGCCAGGCCTTCGGACTCTGACCTGGAGCGCGCGGCGGACAGGTTGAGCATCCTGGGTGGCGTCGATGCGTTGCACGCGACGGTCGGCCGCGGCGATATCGGGATCGCCAAAGTCGTCCGTGCAGTGTTGCCGGACGACACCGAGCCGGTGGAGCGGTCGGTGACGCCGCTGTCGAAGCTCGTCCAGAAGGTCTGGACCACGCCAAAGGGCGTGAAGATCCAGGGCATGGACAATTTGATGGTACGCTATTCGCAGTGCTGCCAGCCGGTTCCCGGTGATGATGTAATGGGATACATTACTGTTGGACGCGGGATTTCCATCCACCGTTGCGACTGCCCGAACGTGCTGAATCTTCCGAACGTCCCCGAACGCCGCGTCGTCATCGACTGGGGCACGGACGATGCTCAGCGGTTCCTCGTCCGTATCGTGATGGAGGGCACCGACCGGCACGGGTTGTTCGCGGACATGGCGCGGGCCGTCAGTGACACGGGCACCAATATCCGGTCGGCAACCATCACGGCCGTCGAAGGTGGTATGCAGGGCCAGTTCGTCATCGAGGTGGAAAACCTCGCCCACCTGAAAAAGGTGCTGCGGAAGATCCGGCGCGTAAAGGGTGTCCTGTCGGTCGAGCGAAAAGAAAGCCTCGGGGACAGTGATCTCACCCTGGCCGGCGGCGAATCCATTCCGGAGCAGGATGACAGCGACGAGGACTGATTTCTGTCATTCGTCCAGCGCCGCGATCTGCCGGTCCAATTCTTGTACTTCGCCGTCAACCGCCTCCATCCGCTCCAGGATCCGAGCCGCGTTCGGATCGAGGCGGACCATGGCCGTCGCCAACGAGTCCTGCAGTTCGGCGAACGCCCCGGCTACTTCGGGATACTGCAGGGCCTCTGACTGGACGGGCCGCAGGATGCGCTCCAATTCCGCCAGTTCGCGGCCGACGGCTATACGGTCTTCGGCGGGCGGCGGCTCTTCGCCGGGCGCCAGCAACAATGGAACCGACAGCCGCTCCAGGTCGGCGCCGACCTGTGCAGCCCGATCAAGCCATTCCTCGCCCCGCGGGTCCAGCTCGATGATCCGCGTGCGCAATACCTCATAGAACTGCGCCTGCAGCCCGACGATGGTCGGGTCATCCAGCGCCCGGGCCTGCACCTCCCGGATCTGGCTCTGGACGGACGCGAACTGGATGACCAACTGTTCGCGTCGTTGCTCGAGCGAGCGCCGCTCGTCATCCCGGGCTCGTGACCCATCGTCGCACGCCACCGTCGGCACGAGAGCCAGCACGGTCAGGACGACCAGGCTCATGGACTGAATGCGGCTCCCAGCTCGAGTCAACTCGATTCCCCCGTCATAACGACCGTGTGATCGGTCTTGTACGCGGCTTCGGAACGTGCCAACGTGGACCCCGTTCGCAAGCTCGGCAAGGCGCCGCGCCTGTTTCGCAAGCCCGCGCCCGGACCCGATGAATACGTTCGATCTTGAGCTCCCGTTTCAACCCACCGGCGATCAGCCGCAGGCCATTCGCGACCTGTCGGCGGGTGTGAACGAAGGGCGGCGTTGGCAGACGTTGCTCGGCGTTACGGGAAGCGGCAAGACGGTCACGATGGCAGGAGTCATTGCCGAGACCGGACGACCGACGCTCGTAATGAGCCACAACAAGACTCTCGCCGCCCAGCTGTACGGCGAATTGAAGCAATTCTTTCCCCGGAATGCCGTCGAGTTTTTCATCTCCTATTACGACTACTATCAGCCGGAAGCCTACGTTCCGTCTACGGACACGTACATTGAGAAGGACGCCTCGATCAATGACGACATCGACCGGCTGCGACTGCGGGCGACATCTTCGCTGATGGAGCGGCGTGACGTGGTCGTCGTGGCGTCCGTGTCCGCGATCTACGGTCTTGGCGACCCCCGTGGCTACCGGTCGATGATGCTGACGGTGGACGTGGGCCAGCGGATCTCACGACGGGACATCCTCACCGCGCTGGTCAGTATCCAGTATGCCCGAAACGACTTTGATCTGAATCGGGGCACCTTCCGGGTCCGGGGCGACGTCATCGAGGTGCTGCCGGCCTACGAGGAACAGGCCGTGCGGATCGAGTTGTTCGGAGACGTCGTCGAGCGGATCACGAAGATCGATCCGCTGACCGGGTCGACGATCGCCCGACTCGAGTCCACCGCCGTGTTCCCGGCGACCCACTACGCGATCGAGCCCGAACGGCTGGTACATGCGGTGGACGGGATTCTCGACGAGTTGGAACATCGGCTGTTCGAGTTTCGCAAGGACGGCCTGCTGCTCGAGGCGCAGCGTCTGGAAACGCGGACGCGATTTGATGTGGAGATGATGCGCGAGATGGGTTTCTGCCCTGGGATCGAGAACTACTCCCGTTATTTCGACGGACGCGAGCCGGGCGAACGCCCGTATTGTCTGCTCGACTATTTTCCGGACGACTTCATCATGGTCATCGACGAGTCGCACGTTTCCGTGCCCCAGATCGGCGCAATGTACGCGGGCGACCGGAGCCGCAAGACGACGCTCGTCGAGCACGGATTCCGGCTGCCGTCGGCTCTCGACAACCGGCCGCTGAGCTTCGAGGAGTGGGAAGAGGTCGTCCCGCGGTCTCTGTTCGTCAGCGCGACGCCCGGGCCGTACGAACTGCAGAGGTGCGGGGGAGTCGTGGTCGAGCAGTTGATCCGGCCGACGGGTCTGCTCGACCCGGTTGTCGAGGTGCGCCCGGTGGCGAACCAGGTAGACGACCTGCTCGAGGAGATCCGGGTCCGGACGGGGCGCAAAGAGCGCGTGCTGGTCACCACGCTGACCAAGCGCATGGCGGAAGATCTGGCCGAGTACCTCGACGCGCGAGGGGTGAAGGTGCGTTACCTGCACAGCGACATTCCGACCATCGAGCGCGTGGAAATCCTGCGCGACCTCCGGCTCGGCACGTTTGATGTACTCGTCGGAATCAACCTGCTGCGCGAGGGACTCGATCTTCCCGAGGTATCCCTCGTCGCGGTTCTCGATGCCGACAAGGAAGGATTCCTTCGCTCGGCGACCTCGCTGATCCAGACGATCGGCCGCGCAGCACGCAACCTCAACGGCACGGCCGTTCTATATGCGGACCGGATGACGCGGTCGATGGAACGGGCGATCGGGGAAACGGACCGCCGCCGCGAAACGCAGGCTGAGTACAACGCCGCGCATGGGATCGAGCCGCGGTCGATCCGGAAGTCCATACGGGAAATTCGTTTTTCGACGGCTGTCGCCGACGCGAAGTCGTCCGACGAGCGCGTGGAATCCGTCGATCGCGTCGCCGAGGCCGCATCGAACTACGCGGGCCGCCAGGGCGCCGAGCTGGTGGCGGCGATCGAGGCCGAGATGCGGGAGGCCGCGGCGGACCTCGACTTCGAACGGGCCGCCCGGCTGCGGGACCAACTGTTCGACGTTCGGGCTCAGCTCGACACTTCGGCGCCGCGCGTGACGGCCCGCGAGCCCGCCAAGCCATGACGGGATTCGCGCCTCACGGCTCCGGTCCCGGCTCCGGTCCCGGCTCCGGTCCCGGCTTGCTGCTCGACGAACGGCAGCTCAAGGCCTGGGGTGAGTCCGTCGGGCGGGCCGCCGGAGCGGGCGGCGTGTTCGTGGCCCTGTATGGCGAGCTTGGCACCGGAAAGTCAACCTTCGCACGGGCCGCCTGCCGCGGTCTGGGCATCGAGGGCCCGGTGCCCAGCCCGACGTTTACGCTCGTCAACGTGCACCACGCTGGTGACACGACCGTCTATCATGCCGACCTTTACCGGATCGACGATGCGTCGGACGGGTCCGGCCTCGAGGCCAGCTTGATCGACGCAGGCTGGCCGGATCTGCTCGAGGCCGACGGGCCTGTGTTCGTCGAGTGGGCGGACAGGGCAGGCGGTTGGTTGCCCGCAGACCGGTGGGATGTTCGGCTTGAGCTCGTGCACGATGCCGCTTTCCGGCTGGTGTCGATCGAGGCGCAGGGAGCCGCGCCGCCTCCACCGGGGTTTCCATGTTGACGCTCGCCCTGGACACCAGCACGAGGGAAGGAAGCGTCGCCGTCGGCGAGACAGGCGACGTGTTCGGCGAACTCACGTTGTCCGTCCGCGCGACTCACTCGGAGACGGTGTTGCCGGCGATCGACCGGTTGCTCTCCGAGGTCGGCCGGTCCGTGCGGGACCTGGGGGCCGTGGTCGTGGGCGCGGGGCCGGGATCGTTCACCGGCGTCCGAATCGCCGCGGCGCTCGCCCGTGGAATCTGTTTTCCGACGGGCGCCGCCCTGTTTGCCTATTCGAGCCTGGCGGCGATTGCGGCGGATGCGGCCAACGCGGGCGCCGAGGGCCCGATCTGCGCGTTGGTGGATGCCCGCCGGGATCAGGTGTATGCGGCCGGCTACAGACTTTCGCCCGGATTCGAGGAGCTGTTCGCACCGTTTGCCGCTCCGCTCGACGAGGTGCTCGCCGGTCTGGATCCGGACACCTGGACGTTTGCCGGCGTACTCCCGGAATTGGTGCGCGAAAGGGTCTCGCAATCAACCACGAGGCTTCTCGGCCTGGAGCACGGCCGGCCCCGGGCTTCGGCCTTGCTGCGCCTTGCCTGGATGAGTCCGGAGGCGGGCCGCGTGGACGAACCTGCTCGTTGGGAGCCGACATACGTGCGAACGTCGTCGGCGGAGCGTCGGCTCGGCGATGTCTGACGCGCCGAGAACTCGTTCCGGTCTCGCGCTGCGGGCGATGCGTCCGTCGGACCTTCCGGGCGTGCTGTACATCGAGCGCCGCTCGTTCTCGATGCCGTGGGAGGAGGCGACGTTTCGCGGCCTTCTGCGACGCCATACCGCCGCCCTGTTTGTGGCCGAAGATGCGGGCCAGCTCATCGGGTACGCCGTCCTGTGGTTCGCGGCCGATGAGGCCGAGTTAGGCGACCTGGCTGTTCACCCGGAGGCCCGACGGCGGGGGCTCGGGCGCTGGATCCTCGAAGGGGCTCTGCGCGAAGCCAGGCTGAGAGGAGCGACCCACGTGTTTCTGGAGGTCCGGGAGGCGAATGCGGGTGCCCGACGGATGTACGAGAAGGCAGGTTTTGAGACCGTCGGCGTACGGCCGTCGTACTACACACATCCGGTCGAAGATGCGATTCTCATGAGGCGGCCATCGTATCCTTCGAATGACTGAAGTTCGTCGGCTGCCGGGTCGTTGACAGGGTTCCGGATCCGGGGCAGGTTGCGCTTGCTGGGTCACCGGGCGGCGTCTCCGCTTCGGACAGGACTTCAACTGCATCTCAGAGGATGGTCATGTCGCGATCGCTGAACAAAGTGCAACTCATCGGAAACCTTGGCGCCGATCCCGAAATCCGCAGTACGACAAGCGGGACACAGGTCGCCACACTGTCCATCGCGACCTCCCGCCGCTGGAACGACCGACAGGGACAGCAGCAGGAAAAAACGGAATGGCACCGCGTGGTGTGTTGGGACAAGCTGGCGGAAATCTGCGAGCGGTTCCTGAAGCGGGGTGATCGCATTTATGTGGAAGGCTCCATCGAATACCGCCAATGGGATGGCCAGGACGGCCAGAAGAAATATACGACGGAGATTCGGGCTCGAGAATTGATCATGCTTGGAGGTCGGGATGGAGGCGGGGAATCGTCCCGGCCACGGAGCAGCAGCGCAGCGTCGTCCGATGACTTTTCTGAGTTCAGCAACGCGTCTCTCGCCGGAGAAGATGATCTCCCGTTCTGAGTGAGGATCCGGAAATGACAGGCAGGAGTTTGCCGCGAATCACGACGATCGTACTGGCAATGGCGGTTGTTTTCATGCCCACGCCGGCTGTCGCGCAGGACACGCCCGAGCCGGACGGCCGACACACGGTTCGGCGGGGCGACACGTTGTGGGATCTGGCGGACCGGTATTTGTCGAATCCGTTCCGATGGAACGACATTTTCCGGCTGAATCCGACCATCGTGGAAGACCCTCACTGGATCTATCCGGGCGAATTGCTGCGAATCCCGGGCGCGTCTTCCGGAGCCGACGCACCGAAGAACGGCGTCGTCTCGACGGATACCGACGGCAAGTTTCCCGAAAATACGCTGTTCCGCCGTCCGCGCGGGGTGGGTCGACAGTCGCTGCTGGCGATTTCCGATGCCCCCCCACAGCCTGTGGTGTCACCGAGTGATTTTCGGCGTGCAGCCTTGTTGCTGCCGGAGGGCGGTGCCGGGCCGGAGGGTTCCACGGTCCGTGTCCTCCAGGAGAATCCTCTCGACCTGAATCTGCCCTCGTCCGCTCGCCGGTTCGGCCAGGTCGTGATCAGTCTGGGTGGTCTGTCGCCGTCGGTCGGCGAGTTGCTCAAAGCCGTCCGATGGGGTCGAATCGAGGAGGGCTACGGCCGCGTGATGTCGCCCAAGGCGCTGCTCCGGGTCGATCGATTGTGGTCCGACAGCGCCCGGGTAACGGTCGAGGCCGTATTCGGTGACTACGGGGTGGGGGATGCCGTCGTCAGAGTGGACGACTACGAGCTGGATCCGGCTACGCGGGCGGTCGAGACAGACGTCGGCATGACCGGCCAGGTGGTCGGGTTCGAGGTCCCGCAGGTCCTTCTCGGTATGGGGGAAATGCTGTTCCTCGATCTGGGCGGTGCGGACGATGTCCACCTCGGCGACGAGTTTGCCGTCTCGCCGCGTGACGAAGGTGAGGCGATCGTCGAGGGAGTTCAGGATGCGCTGAGCGTCGTTCGCGTGGTCCACGTAACGGAGTACACCTCGACTGCGATGGTGACGGAAGTCCGGGACCCGGGAACCCGGCCTGGCGACCCGGTGCGCCTCGTGCGCCGTATGCCGTAATCGCCGGCTTGCCGACGAGCGCCCGAATCAGCCGCACGGATACCGCGGGCCCACCTCAAGTTCACATCCCATACCGCCACAGGGGCTCATGACCAGACAATCTCGTACCGTTGTGGTGACCGGGGGCGCCGGGTTCATCGGATCGCACGTGTGCCAGGCCTATCTTGACGCCGGCTGGCAGGTGATCGCTCTCGACAACCTGAGTTCCGGAAATGCCGCCAACGTCCCGGAAGGCGTGGAACTCGTCGAGATGGACATCCGATCGGATGCCCTGCCGCAGCTCATGAAGGATCGCCGTCCCACGCTGGTGAATCACCATGCGGCCCAGATCGACGTGCGCGTGTCTGTGACGGATCCGCGGCTCGATGCGTCGATCAACGTCGACGGCTGGATCAACGTGCTGGAGTCGGCTCGTACGGCCGGTGTCGAACGCGTCATCTACGTGTCATCCGGCGGCGTTGTGTATGGCGAACCCGAGCAGCTGCCGACGGATGAACGGGCACCGAAGGCGCCGATCTCCCCATACGGTGTGAGCAAGCTCACTGGCGAGCACTACCTGTTCTACTTCCGGAAACTGCACGGCCTCGACGGTGTCGCATTGCGCTACTCGAACGTCTACGGGCCGCGACAGGATCCCCACGGAGAGGCGGGTGTGGTAGCACTTTTCTCCCGCCGTCTGCTGGAAGGCCGCGCCCTCACGATCTTCGGCGATGGGGAACAGACGCGCGACTATGTGTATGTCGGAGATGTCGCGGCCGCCAACCTGGCTGTCACGGAGTTGCCGCTGTCGGATCCGGAGACGATCGACGATGTGGCGTTCAATGTTGCTACGGGTATCGAGGTGTCCGTGCTCCGGCTCGCGGAGACGCTGCTGACTGTGGCCGGCCGCCACGTGGACGTGGAATTCGCGGCGGCGCGACAGGGTGAACTCCTGAGAAGCTCGTTGGATACGACTTGTCTGCGCGCTACCGGCTGGGCTCCGGAGATCGACCTGACGGAAGGATTGCGCAGGACCTACGAATACATCGCCGAACACTTGTAAGGGACAACTGGATGACAGGCTTGTCAGCGTCTTTGCTAGCGTTGCAGGATGGAGGGTTTTCCGCCGATCCGTGGAGTATTCTGCTGGGCGCGACGCCCATCACGAAGATCATCCTGATCGTCCTGGCAGCGTTCTCGCTCGTCTCCTGGGTGTTCATTTTCTGGAAGTGGAAAGAATTCCGCCGGGTCGGTCAGCACGGCGACGAATTTGTGGCCGGCATCGAGGAAGCGGACGGGCTCGGCGCCATTTACCAGGCATTGACGAAGCTGACGGAGTCAGCCTACACACGGGTGTTTCGTCGCGGCGTCAACTTCTTCACCGAACTCAGGCCCTCGGCGCTGCGAGACGCGCCGGGAAGCGCGCCCGGCCTGACGCCGGCGCAGCTCGACGTGCTCCGCCTCGTGCTCGAGAAAGAACTTTCCGAAGAACGCGACGCGTTGGCGCACGGACTGCACTGGCTGGCGATCATTGGATCGGTGAGCCCGTTGATGGGGCTGATGGGTACGGTGCTTGGCATAATGAACGCCTTCTTCGGCATCGCGGCGCAGGGTAACGCGAATATCGCGGCGGTTGCGCCGGGAATCGCGGAGGCGCTCATCACCACGGTTGCAGGCCTCGCCGTCGCCATTCCTGCGGTCATCGCCTACAACCACTACGCCGGCAAGCTGGCCCTGTTCACCGGCGAGCTCGAGGGCTTCGCGGCCGAGTTCATCGGCACCCTGGCGCGCGAAGGTCGGAT
>CBDUXS010000029.1:0-10541 GCA_965371255.1 uncultured bacterium | reverse complement strand
TTCCGCGTCCAGGAATCCACTCATGTTCATGGCGTCGGTGATGATCAGTCCGTCGAACGCCATCTCGCCCCGAAGCAGTTCCTCGAGGATCTCCCTTGCCAGCGTGGCCGGGCGATCGGTGCCCAGACCGGGATAGGACACATGGGCCGTCAGGATGGCGGCCACGTCGCGAGCGACGCGTCGGAAGGGTAAGAAGTCCGCCTCGAGTTCATCCCGCCGCGCTTCGACCCGCGGAATCTCGGCGTGGGAGTCTGTGACCGTTCGGCCGTGCCCCGGAAAGTGCTTCGCACACGCCAGGACACCCTCGGCCTGGCATCCGGCGATCCAGGCGCCGCCGAGTCGGGCCACCGTCTCGGGATCGTCGGAAAACGCCCGCGTCCCCACAATCGGGTTCCTCGGCTCAATGTCGAGGTCCAGGACCGGCGCGAACACGATATCGATCCCGAGAGCGCGCGCCGCGCGCCCCGTCAGCAGGCCGGCCTGTCTGGCAGCCGCCGCGGGATCCCGGTGCGCGGCGAGCCCGGCAGGCGGTGGAAGCGTCGGCAGGCCGGAGAACTGTTGGCCGGCACCCCGCTCCAGATCCGAGCCGATCCACAGCGGATAGGTGGCAGCCGCCCGGAGGTCGGCGATCAGTCGGCCGACCTGCCCCGCCTCCCCGCCGAACATGATGAAGCCTCCCGCGCCCAGCTCCAGAGCCTTCTCCGCCCGATCGCGGACCACGGACTCCGCCTCGAGGTCGAGCCGCAGAGCCTCCAACACGACGCGGCCGGCGGAGGCGTCGGCCGGGTTCACGCCGGCACGCGTTTGCCGAGTCGACGCGCGCCGGCGGCGCCCGTCGCCCAGGCCACGTTCACGGGAATACCAAGCAGATGCTGCCGGGCCAGGAGCGCGAAGGCCGCAGCCTCCCGGGCGTCCCCGTTCCAGCCGACGTCCTCGAGAAGCCTGATGTCCGTATCCGGCAGGTGGACGGCCAGGCGCCGCCGGATCTCGGGGTTCCGGGCGCCCCCGCCACACAGGAGGACTTCATCGACGCCATGTGGAATGAACGCATAGCTCTCAGCGATCGAGCGAGCCGTCACCTCGGTCAGCGTCGCAATCGCATCGGACGCCGAAAGATCACCGTGCCGGTCGAGCCAATCAGCCACGCGGGGTGATCCGAAGCGTTCGCGACCAGTACTGCGAGGCGGCGTTTCGGCAAAGAATGGGTCAGCGAGCCACTCGTCGACGAGCGAGTCGTGCACGGAGCCGGCGGCCGCCAGGCGACCGTCCTCGTCCCATGAAGCGCCGGTCAGCCGGACCACAGCAGCGTCGATCAACGCGACGCCGGGACCTGTGTCGAACGCGACCGGCGGCCGGGAGCGATCGTCCGCGGGCGGCAGGGCCGTAACGTTGGCCATGCCGCCGATGTTCTGCACGGCCCGCGGGTGGTCCGAGCGAAGCAGCAAGTCGTCAAAAACCGGCGTGAGGGGAGCCCCGTGGCCACCCGCCGCCATATCCCGCACGCGGAAGTCGGCGATCACGTCAACGCCGGTGCGCTCCGCGATCACGGCGGGCTCTCCCAGCTGGAGCGTCGCCCCCGTGGCACCGGACCCCGGCGGACGGTGCCACAGGGTGTGTCCGTGGCTTCCGATCGCGACCACAGGTGCGTCGGCTTCCCCGATTGCCGTCTGCGCAGCTTCCGCCAGCAACTCTCCAAGGGCGAAATTCAGCCCGCACAGGTCTTCGGGATCGGCGCTGCCTTCCACTGCGCGGCGCAGCCGGGACGCGAATCCGGCTTCGAACGGTTGTGTGTGGAACCACTCGAGCCGGGCGGCGACAGGAGTCTCGGCGTGGCCCTCATACCGCACGAGCGCCGCATCGATACCATCCAGTGACGTCCCGGACATCAGACCCACGAACAGACCCGCAGCATCCGGCTGGCGTGACTTCAAGTGCGTGTTCCCTCGCAGTCCGGGTCCCGAGTACTCGATCAGCCGGGGAAGCTAACCAGAGACACCGATCGGAGGACAGCGGCCCGCTTGCGTCCAGGTCGAGAGCCAACCCAATTGCGCATCCTGTTCACCAACGAATCGACCCGCCGTCCGGTCAGAAGGTTAGAGAGGACTTGTAAATGGGCGCCCGCATTTATCCGCTTGCCATGCAGGTTCTACTATCGCTATGCGTCGCCTGTTCGGCGCCCAGCCTACAGCCGGCTCCCGCCGAGTCCACCGTCGATTTCCCCCCTTCCTGGCGATACGTGGCCGGCTATGAACCTGTGACCGCGGACAGTGGCATGGTCGTTTCGACCGACAGTCTGGCAACGGCGGCTGGAATCGAGGTTCTCCGCGCCGGCGGCAATGCCGTCGACGCGGCCATCGCCACTTCGTTCGCTCTCGCGGTTGTCAACCCCGTGGCAGGGAACATCGGCGGCGGCGGCTTCATGGTCGCAAGGATGGCGGACGACACGAGATTCGCGCTGGATTATCGGGAGGTAGCACCGCGCGGAGCCACGGCCGAAATGTATGTGGACCAGAATGGGCGTGTCACCAAGCAGGGCGTCGAGGGGCATCTCGCGGCCGGCGTACCCGGATCGGTGGCTGGTTTGGAGGCGGCTCACGAACGGTACGGTACTCTTCCCTGGGCGCAGCTCGTGGAACCAGCCATTCGACTTGCGAACGAAGGATTCACGGTGGCCAAACGGCACCACGGGTCGATCAGCTACAAGCGTGAGCTGCTGAGCAAATTCCCAGCATCAGCAGCCATATTCTTGCCAGGTGGAAAAGCCCCGGCCGTGGGTTCCACGCTGCGGCAGCCGGACCTGGCGCGGACACTGCAGGCGATTGCGGATGGAGGGGCGACGGCCTTTTACGAGGGGTGGATCGCCGATTCCGTTGCCGCGGAAATGCGTCGGGGTCGGGGCTTGATCGACCGCGCAGATCTGGCAGCATACAAAGCTGTGTGGCGTGATCCCGTTCAGACCGTGTATCGGGACTACGAGGTCATGTCGATGCCGCCGGCGTCGTCGGGAGGCACGACGCTCACCCAGATGCTTAACATCGTCGAAGGATTCGATCTCGGGGATGCCGGCTGGCACTCCGCGGAAGCGATTCACCTGGCCGTGGAAGCGATGCGGCGGGCTTATGCGGACAGAAACTACTATCTCGGCGATACCGACTTCGTGGACGTCCCGCTCGCCCGACTGACATCCAAGGCCTACGCGGATTCCCTGCGGCGCTCGATCGACCCGACTCGGGCGTCAGTGTCGGAAGACTTCAACCGCGTGCCCGTTGAATCAGAGAACACGACGCACGTCTCGGTGGTCGACGCGGCCGGCAATGCGGTAGCCGTGACTACGACCCTCAACTCGGGATTCGGCTCGGGTGTGGTGGTGCGCGGCGCGGGATTCTTCCTCAACAACGAGATGGATGACTTCACGTCGAAGGCTGGAATACCCAACATGTATGGCCTGATCCAGGGCGAAGCGAACGCGATCGCGCCGGGCAAGCGGATGCTGTCCGCGATGACGCCGACGATCGTGATCAATCCCGATGGCCGGACAGAACTTGTCACGGGTACGCCGGGAGGATCGACGATCATCACCACAATTTTCCAGATCGTGACCAACCACATCGACTTCGGCCTGCCGGTGCAGACCAGCGTCGACGCCCCGCGGTTTCACCACCAGCATCTGCCGGACGTGATTCGATACGAAAACGGAGGGCTGCCAGATTCCGTGATCTTCAAACTGAGATCACTTGGACATCGCGTTTCGGAGCGAACAGGGATCTCACATCGCTTTGAGGCCGGCAGCCTTCCCGACTCGGTGATCGTGGCGCTAAGACGCATGGGATACGGAGTTTCCGGCCGGGCTTGTCTCACACTGAATCTTGACCTGCGGGATTCGGTGATGGCTGCACTGACCGCGCTCGGACACGTCGTGGAGAGAAGTGGTTGTCTTTCCGGGAACGTCGAATCGATCTACATCGCGCCGGACGGCATGCGCGTAGGCGGAGCGGATCCTCGAGGTAACAGCAAGGCGATGGGGTACTAGTACGGGCCGAGGCCGAGGACACCGACCACTGCGGAGCCCTCGGCCGTGCCGTCAGGCAAGTCCCAGTTGCTTCAGATCTGACGCCGGACCGTCAGCGGAACATCGACCGTCAGGGTCATCGCCGATCCCTGTTCCAGGATCGCATCGGAGTCGGCAGATCCGACGATGATCGCCGTACCCGCCGCCGCGCCAATGACGCCGCCGACGATCGTACCGGTCTTGTTTCCCCCGATCACCCTCCCCAGAATCGCACCGGCCGCTGCGCCGACGCCGATCTTCCCTGCCTTTGCCGCCGTACCGTCGCGCGCCTTCATCGTCGGATTCGCCTCGGCGACAGTCATTGAAACGGGGTAGGATTCTCCGTCCACCGTGACCGCATCGAAAGCGAGGTTGAGGATCGCCTCCTCGCCGGGTCCTCCGGATTTCTGCACGGCAATCACGTGGCCACTGAGCCTGGCTCCGGCTGGCAGCGCCACGCGATTTCCTACGATCACGGGAGCCGTCAGGGTAGTTGTGAATCGGTCACCGACCTGGCTCGTCTTCGTACTCAATTCCTGGTTGAGCGTTACCTGTACGCTCGTGCCGCCGGCCACCGTCATGCTCTCGAACTGCGGTCCGGGATCGACGGGTTCCGGTTCCGGTTGCGGCGGCGGCTGGGTCCGGGGTCGCGGTTGTGCCGGTGGCGGCTGCTGAGCTCGTGGTTGCCGGGCCTCCGGCTCGGGTTGCTCCGGCGGTGCTTCGGGCTCCGCTGCGTCCGTCAGTTCGACCAGCGAATCGTTCGCCAACGCGAGGTCCATCTCGCGATCGAGGTCCGCCTGGTCACTCTTGTCGCCTCCACAGGCAGATGCCACGACAAGCAGTGCAATCACCACGATTTTCGGGAAGTTTTTCCACATGTTCTTCATCGGACTCTCTCTCGGGTAGAGTTTTCTGCCACCAAATTCCTTCTGTTGGCCGCAGGATCAGCGTGCAGTCCCGCTTCGGCACCCGCTGGCCTATACTAACGTGTCATGCTCAAACGATCGAAGGGTGCAACGTTCGTGCCGGGCGATTCCCGGCCGTTGAACGCGGGACATCGCGTGCCTGCTGCAGTGTGCCCTTGAAGCATCTCCGCAGCCTGCTTCCGTACTACAAACCATATCTTCGTGGCGTGATCGCGGGTCTCGTGCTCGTCGTGGTCAGCAACGTGTTTACGATCGCCGGGCCCTTTCTTCTCAAGCTGGCCGTCGATGCCATTACCGTTTCCCTGTCCCGCGAAGTGATCCTGACCTACGCCATTCTGATCGTCGGCGCAGCCGTCCTGTCAGGTATAACGCGCTACGGGATGCGTCAGTTGCTTAACAGCATCAGTCGCCGCATCGAGACAGACCTGCGGAACGACCTGTTTGGCCATCTGCTCCGTCTTTCGCCGGAGTTCTACGACCGCTGGCGAACAGGCGATCTGATGAGCCGGGCGACGAACGACGTGCTGGCGGTCCGTCAGGTGGTGGGTCCCGCGATCATGTACCTGGTCAACACGGCAGCGGTGTCGATATTCGCGCTGGCCCTGATGATCTGGATCAGCCCGACACTTACGGCGATCGCCATGATCCCGATGGTGCTCATACCCATTGCCGTCGTCTGGTTCGGAAGCCGGATCCATTCCCGGTTCGAGCGCATTCAGGAGCAGTTCTCGGAACTCAACAACTTCGCGCAGGAGAATCTGTCGGGCATCCGCATCGTGAAGGCCTATGCGCGCGAGGACGATCAGGTGCGACGATTCGGGCTACGTAGCGCCGAGTACATGGAGCGCAACCTCGACCTCGCCCGCATCTGGGGTGCGTTCTTCCCGGCCCTCCGCTTTCTGGGCGGCCTGGGCGGTGTCATCGTTCTCTGGCTGGGTGGCAAGGAAGTGATCGCGGGCCATATCACGATTGGCGATTTCATCGCGTTCGGGTTCTACCTGACGCTCCTCATGTGGCCGATGATCGCCGTGGGGTGGGTGACGAACCTTTTTCAGCGCGGCGCGGCTTCGATGGGCCGGATCAATGCACTTCTCGCGACGGAACCCGCCATCGACGATGCGTCAGAAACGGTAGACGGACCCATCACAGGAGCCATCGAGTTTCGCAACGTCTGGTTCCGCTACCCGGACACAGAGCGCTGGGTGCTCGAAGATGTCAGCTTTGCGATCGAGCCGGGCGAAACCGTCGCCATCGTCGGTGCGACAGCCAGCGGCAAGTCGACAATCGTCCGCCTGATGGGCCGCCTGTATGATGTCACGCGAGGCTCCGTCTTGGTCGATGGAGTCGATGTCCGGGAACGACGCTTGGAGTCGCTCCGATCCTCGATCGCGACCGTGCCGCAGGAGCCCTTCCTGTTTTCCAGCACCCTGCGCGCGAATCTCATCCTCGACGACGAGGGATCTGACGAGCGTCTGAATAGAGCAATCGGCGTGGCCCAGCTGCACACGACGCTCGAAGAAATCCCCGACGGACTGGAAACGCTTCTCGGCGAGCGTGGCATCAACCTGTCCGGCGGCCAGAAGCAGCGGGCGACCATGGCTCGCGCCCTGCACCGCGACAGCCCGGTCCTGATCCTCGACGACTCCCTGTCGGCCGTCGATACGGTCACGGAGGAGGCGATCCTCACGGGGTTGCGGGAGTTCATGGTCGGCCGAACATCGATCATCGTATCGCACCGGGTTTCCGCCGTAGCCGGCGCCGACAACATCCTCGTGCTTGATGAGGGCCGGGTGGCCGAAACCGGGACTCACGCCGAGCTGATAGCTCGGGGCGGCGTATATGCCCGGCTGCTGGAAAGACAGTTGCTGACAGAGGAATTGCAGGCCGGCTGAGCTCAGAAGCCTGTTGGAGAAGTGGGGCTTCCAGCTTCTAGATCCGGTTGAGCACCCAATCCGGCGTGAACTGCGTCGCCCACGCGGCCAGCATCGTGAACCGGCCGCTGATCAGCAATACTCCGACCAGAATCAGCAGTGCGCCGCTGGCCCGTTCGACCCACGGCAGGTACCGCCGGAAGCGGTCGAACGTGCTCAGAAACCAGGACACGGCAAGCGACGCCACCAGGAACGGGACGGCGAGACCCAGAGAGTAGAAGCCCAGCAGCACGAGCCCGTCAGTCATCATCTCGCGCGTGGCTGCGAACATCAGAATCCCACCGAGAATCGGCCCGATGCAGGGCGACCAGCCGGCGCCGAACGTCACGCCTACGAGGGTGGAGCCAAGGTAGCCGAGCGGCTTGTTCTTGAGATGGATGCGCCGTTCCCTCTGCAGGAACAGTCCAGGACGAAGGCCAAGCAGGTAGAGGCCGAACAGGATGATCACGCCTCCGCCGATGCGTGCGATCCACAGCTGGTACTCGCGAAACAGACGACCGACGAGTGTGGCCGAGGCGCCCAGCATGAGAAAGATCAGGCTGAACCCAAGCACGAAGAACAGGGAATGCGTGAACGCGGTGCGTCGCGCGGACGCGCCGCCTGATTGAAGATCCTCTATTCCGATGCCGCTGACGAACGACAGGTACGAAGGCACCAGCGGCAACACGCAGGGGGACAAGAAGCTAAGAATCCCCGCGCTGAAGGCGACGACTACTCCGATTTCCAGTTCGTTCACTAGCGGCCCGGTGCAGAAAGTTCCGGATCAGACGGCAATCGCTTCCTCCGTCGTGTCCGAAGGTAACGTCTCCAACCGCAGCACCGGTTCCGGGTCCGCGCCGACGACCAGGCGCCAGCGTTCCGTCGATCCGAAGATCGGCAAGTGAAGGGGCTCACGGCGATCGCCCAGGCGACGCTGGAAGCCGGCGACCACATTCCTGACACGGGCCTCCGGCACTGCGCCATAGATGGTCACGCGCGCCGTCTCTCCGCGCGTAAACTCGGCGGCGCAGACACGGAAGACGCCCTCGGACATCCGTCGCGTAAACAAAACGAACTCTTCGGAATTTTCGAGATCCGGCAGGGGTGGAAACACCCAGACCTCAGACAGCTCTTCGGGGGGAATACTGCCAGCCAGCCTGCGAAGTCGTCCGATCGTCTCCGGGGCGATAGTACCCTGACCGTTAATCCTGTGGGCCGCGTTACCGTTCTGCACCGTTCCTCCTGGAGCGAAGACACCAATTCGATGCCGCCGACGGGGGCGGTGGACGGACAGGACAAAACCAATGTAGGAAGGTTGAGACACCGCGTACAGGGTTCGCGGAATTCGCCTAGAGCAGATCCTCCAGCACCCCGAGCACGAGAGTCTCGGCATCGACGAGCGGCGCCTCGAGCATGACGCCGGCGGCCTTGACGTGCCCTCCTCCTCCAAGCGTCCTGGCTGCCGCCGCCATATCGGCGTCGCCTGAGGTGCGTAACGACACCTTCGTTCGTCCGTCGGGCAGTTCGCGCAGCAGAACGGCGACCTCTATTCCTTCCAGCCGCCGGGCATATTCCACGATCCCCTCGACGTCATCACGGGTGGCGCCCGTCTCGGCCATGTCGGTAGCGGTCAGGCTGATCCACGCCACGGGAAGCCTGTCGTGCGTACGAATGCCGGCCAGCGCTCGTTGCAACAGTGACAGGCGGGCAAGCGTGTATCCCCCGTACAGGCGCTGGTACATGTCCTCGGGATCTACGCCCAGCGCTACGAGATGGGCCGCAATCTGGTGGACGCGGCTCGTCGTGTTTCCATACCGAAACGAGCCCGTATCCGTGACGATTGCGGCGTACAGGGCGATTGCCTCAGCTTGCGTGGGCACGTCCCCGGCCCCGGTAATCAGATCGTACACCAACTCACCCGCCGCCGCCGCTGAAGCGTCTCGCACGGAGGGCTGTCCGAGGGAGGGCGTGACCGGTGGATGATGGTCTATCGTCAAAATCCTGTGGGACTCGATCAGCGGCATGACCTGGCCCAGACGGGAGGCCTCCGCCGTATCGAGCACCAGGACAAGGTCAGCCTCCTTTATGGCGGTCCGGCCCGCCTCGTCGGCGTGCGTCCACGCGGAAAGTCCGTCGAGAAGAAACCGGTAGCCTTCCGGCAACGGCGTTGGATTGACGATCGTCGCCTTGCGGCCCGATCGCCGCAGCCAGCCACCCATCGCGGCCTCGCTCCCCGCCCCGTCCCCGTCAGCGTTCAGGTGGGTCGTCAGCACAACCTTCTGCGCTGACGCGAGTTCTGCGCGGATGCGCTCGAGGCCGGCCGCGCGCTCGGATGGCGGGGGCATGACAGGGAACTCCGATCTGGTCATTTCCATAGCTTCGCCCAGGTAGATGCCAGGTGCACCAGCGGATTCGAGGCCCGTCCTTCGACCTGCCCATCCCGCAACGACAGCAGGAAGGAATCCGGGTTTGCAAATGGAGCCATCAACACCCGGGCGCGGCCGATTTCCCGCAATGTGTGCGCATCGCTTCCCGCCCCGGACGGCAGCCCGTGTCGCCCCGCCCAGGCTGCGGCTCGCGCGTTCCGTCTCGCGTCGTGAACCCTGGCGTTAAACGCCTCGACGGCGTCTACAAGGTCCGCCATGCCATCGAGGAACGGTTCGCTCGTCCCCCGGTGAGCATCGAAAGGGTGTGGCACGTAGACGATCCCACCTTGAGCGTGAATCGCATCAGCCACCTCCCGGAAGCTCCCCCCGGGCGGAATCCTGCGTTCGAGCCACAGACCGATGAGGTCGAGTCCCTCCGACGTGCGCACTTCCTCCCCTACGATCACCAGTTCCGGGTCGAGATCGCGAGCCGCAAGAGCTCCATCGATCTCATCGTGATCCGTGATCGCGATGCGGTCGAGTCCGATCTGCCGCGCCCGTCGGACCACATCGTTCGGATTACTGCGGCAGTCGTGCGAGGCCGATGTGTGCATGTGCAGATCTACCGACCAGATGCTGATTTCCGTGGCATTGGTTTCCGCGATTCCGGACGTCAATTCGTCCCACACCTGTCTCGCCTTTCGGCGCAATTCATCCGCCCCGCTGTCGTTGCACAAGACCGTGCCCGCCGCGCTGCGCTTCCGATCACCCGTCCACTGGGTCGCGTCGATGGCCGCAAACATTTCTACCGACAGTCCACGACTCTCGATGACCCTTTTCCGCCGCTGCTCCGTGGGAGCATCTACTACGATGACATGGTCGAATTCCGATTCGATGCCCTTCTCGAACAGTAACGGGATCTCGACCACCACGACGCGGGCGCCCTGCCGCTCGGCCTCCAGAAGCTGCGCCACGCGCAGCTTGTCGACCTCGGGATGGACGATCTGTTCGAGCGCTTCGCGGGCTTCCGCGTCGGCGAACACGATGACGCGCAGGGCCGCGCGATCTATGCTGCCGTCCGGCGCCACCACGGCATTCCCAAACCGGCGGACCACCGCCGTCTGGCCCGGCGTGTCGCTGGCAATCGCCTCTCGGGCCAACACATCGGCGTCGATGCGCACCGCCCCCCAGCCCTCGAACAAGTCGCCGACCGTACTTTTTCCGGCACCAAGGGTTCCCGTGAGCCCGATGCGAATCACGCGCCAGTCTCCGGCGTGGATTCGGTGGATTC
>CBDUXS010000028.1:0-10588 GCA_965371255.1 uncultured bacterium | reverse complement strand
GGCGGCGTAAATCTGGATACGATCCGCATGGGCCGGTTCGACTTCGGCAAGATGTGGACGTTCGAGTACGCGCCGATGGAATATTTTTCCGAGACATACGGCTTCGACGCGAATGCCGCCTGGTTCGAGCGCGCCCGGCTTTCGGTGCTGCGTATTCCCGGCTGCAGTGCGTCGTTCGTGTCGCCCAACGGACTCGTCGTCACAAACCATCACTGCGTCCGCAGCCGTGTTTCCGCCGTGAGCAGGGAAGGTGAAGGCCTGCTCGACAACGGGTTCTTCGCGAAGGATCTGGTCGATGAACGGCCGATTCCGGGGTACTTTGCCGATCAGCTGATCTCGGTCAACGACGTCAGCGACGAGGTGCTTGCGGCGCTCGATGCGGCTGAAGAGGGTGACCAGGCGACGGCGCAGGAAGCCGTTTCCGCCGAAATCACGGCACGTCTGCTCGCGGCACATCCGATGGGGTCGGATTCCGTCTGGGTTCAGATCGTTCCGCTTTACAACGGGGGTCGATACTCGGCATACGTATTCCGGCGGTTCACCGACATTCGCCTCGTGGCGGCCGTCGAGCTCAACACCGGGTTCTTCGGTGGCGATCCCGACAACTTCACATATCCGCGGTACGCGCTCGATTTCGCGTTCCTGCGTGTGTACGGACAGGACGGCGAGCCGTTCCAGCCGACCCATTACCTCGCCTGGGGTGACGGCGTGTCGCCCGGCGATCCCGTGTTCATCATCGGAAATCCGGGCCGTACCAACCGTCTTCGGACCGTAGCGCAGCTGGAATACCAGCGGGATGTCCAGGTTCCCGGGCTGATCCAACTGCTGGACAGCCGGCACCGGGCGATGGGCGAGTTTCGGGCCGAGGACCCGGAGGCGGCGGAACGGCTCGATTTGCGCAATTCGATGTTCAGCCTGTCGAACAGTCTCAAAGCGTCGCGGGGCCGGATCGATGCCCTGGGCGACCCGGAGATCATCGCGCGCAAGGCCGATGCGGATCGACAACTCCGCGAGGCGGTCGCTGCGGACCCGGACTTGAACGCAGCCTACGGCCGGCTGTTCGAGCAGATCGCGGAAGTCCAAGTGGGCAAGCGTGAACTGGCGCGTCCGTCTGGCGCATTCCTGGCCTTCGGAAGCGGCCTGCTGGAGTCGGACCTGATTCGCCGGGCGATGGCGGCCCATGTGTATGTCGAGGCCCGGTCCTTGGGAGCCTCCGAGGAGCAGCTCGCCCAGGCGGCACGCAACCTCACTCGCGCGTCGTCGCGGCCGGCGGGTCTCGAACGTCGCCTGCTGGCGGCCCGTCTCGCCGACTTCGAGCGGTACATGCCGGGCTCCGAGCTGTCGCAGGAAGCGCTCGAGGGGCACCCGGCCGGAGAAGCCGCTGATTGGTGGCTGGCAAACTCGCAACTCGCTGCATCGGATGCCGCGACGGCAATCATCGACGGCGGTGAAGACCTGGCGGACGACCCGGCCATGCGCCTGGCCGCGACGATTGCGCCGCTCCTTCAGGAGTACCGGGATGCGTCGCAGGCGCTCGCGCGCCGGGAAGCTGCGCTGGCCAGCGACCTCGGCCGGGCCCGGTTCGCCGTGTACGGGGGCAGCATCCCGCCGGACGGCAGTTCGTCACCCCGGATCGCGGACGGCGTGGTCAAGGGATACCGGTACAACGGAACTCTGGCTCCGCCGATGACGACCTTCTACGGTATCTACGATCGGTACGTTGGCCACGGCGGCTCGGAGGACTGGGAGCTTCCCCCCCGATGGCAGACGCCCCCGGAGGGTCTGGATCTGTCCACGCCGCTCAACTTCGTGTCGACCACGGACTCATACGGCGGCAACTCTGGCTCGCCGGCGGTTACCCCGGACCTGGAGATCGTCGGACTGAATTTCGACCGGAACATCGAGGGTCTGTCGCGTGATTTCATCTATCTGCCGGAGCGCGGCCGAAACGTGATGGTGGACGTGCGGGCGATTCGCGAGGCCCTGGACGTCGTGTACGATCTCGACCGGATCGTCGAGGAAACGGACAGCGGCCGCCTGTTCCGAACCGAGGCGGAAGCCGACGCAGCGAATTGACCCGGGTCCCGAGCGATAACTGACGAAAATCCCTGGCGAAAGGAGACCGGATGGACGTGTCGATTGAATACTGCATGATGTGAAACTACGAGCCCAGAGCCGTCGGTCTGGCGGCATCGCTCGAAGAAAAATACGGCGTGGTGAACATCGAACTCATCCCGTCGGGCGGCGGAGCCTTCGAGGTCATCCTCGACGGCCGCCTGATCTACTCGAAGAAGAAGACCGGGCGCCATTGTACCGACGAGGAAATCTTCGAGGCGATCGGCTGACGGCCGAGGAGTTTCGATCGTGATTCACGAGTCGACCCGGCGCGGCTTGCTGGCCACGTTGGGTCCGGGGCTGATGTGGGCCGCCGCCGCGATCGGCGTGTCGCACCTCGTACAGTCCACGCGGGCGGGCGCGCTAGGCGGGTTGTCCCTGGCAGGAATCATCCTGCTCGCCCTCGTGGTCAAGTACCCCTTCTTCGACTACGGCCCCAGGTTCGCCGCCGGCACAGGGCGGAGTCTCGTGGAAGGCTATCGCGAGATCGGACGGTGGGCGGTATGGCTTTACATGCTGATCACCGTATCCACCGCGGTCATCGTACAGACGGCCGTCGTCCTGTTCACGAGCTCAGTGTTTCAACATGTATTCGGACTCGACTGGTCGGTCTGGATCGTAGCCGCCGTAGTCAACCTCGTGTGCGCCGCGCTCGTGCTCGTCGGGCGATTCCAGGTGTTCGACAAGGTGGTGAAGTCCATCCTGGTCGTGTTGGCGATCTCGACCCTGACGGCAGCCGCCGTGGCGGCTCCACACCTCGATCTCACCTCGTTTTCATTGGTACCGCGTACGGCCGACGGGGCATTCGTCTCTTTCGCCTTCCTGCTCGCCCTCGCCGGCTGGATGCCGTCGCCGATCGATCTTTCGGTGTGGAGTTCATTGTGGACGCTCGCCAAGGATCGGGAATTAGGGTATCGGTCGGAGTTCCGGCACGTCATGGCTGACTTCCGGATCGGCTACCTGGGTGCGGCGATCACGGCTTTCGCCTTCCTGATTCTCGGCACGGTGACCATGTATCAGACGGGTGCCACGTTCAGCCCGCAGGGCACCTTGTTCGCCGGGCAGGTAGTAAATGAATACGCTGTGACCCTGGGCTCCTGGACGTTGCCGATCGTCTACGCCGCGGTGCTTTCCACGATGTTCTCGACGAGCCTGACGGTCATCGAGGGATACCCGCGTGCGCTCGAGCGGACGGTAGCCGTATTGCGCAGCTCGACGCTGGACGAAGTGAGGGAACTGGAGCGGCGCTCGGGGCGTCCGGGGGCCGTGTACATCTGGGTGCTCGCTGTCCTGGGCGTGGCCACCGTGCTCGTGCATGCGACGTTCCTCGGCGCGATGACGACGCTGGTGGACGTAGCGACGATCGTGGCGTTCCTCACGGCGCCGGCTCTCGCCTACCTGAACCTGCGCGCGGTAACACTGCCTGCGTTTCCGGCTGAATTTCGACCGGGTCGCGGACTGTTGTGGTGGTCGTACGGTGGCCTCGCGCTGCTGACGGTCGTGGCCGTGATTTTCGTGATCAGCCGGTTCGTCTGACCGCGTCCAGTGCCTGCTCGATATCGGCCGTCAGATCGATGACCGACTCGATACCCACTGACAGGCGAATGAGACCGTCGGAGACGCCAACCGCCTGTCTCTCGGCCGCCGACATGCCGGCGTGTGACGTGGCCGCGGGACGAGTCACCAGGCTGTGCACGCCGCCCAGACTGGGCGCTGAGATCGGAATCTCCAGTGCGTCGATGAACCGATCGGCTGCGGAGTGACCACCCGGTAGTTCGAAGCTCAGCATGCCCCCGAATCCGTCGAACAGTCGTCGCGCGCGCTCGTGGCCCGGGTGTGCTTCCAGACCCGGGTAGTTCACGGCGGCGACGTCCGGCCGGTCATCCAGCAGGGACGCCAGTGCCATAGCCGTCTCGTTCTGGCGGCGCACACGCAGCGCCAGCGTGGCCATGCCGCGCCCCAGCAGAAAACAGGCATGGGGATCCAGCGTGCCTCCCAGCAAATTGAGTCGGTGCCGGATGCTGTCGATCAGTCCGGTTCGGCCGATTACCGCACCGGCCACGATGTCGGAATGGCCGTTGAGGTATTTCGTCGCGCTGTGAAGCGACACATCGAAGCCGATTTCGGTCGGGCGAAAATTGACGGGGCTGGTGAACGTGTTGTCGATCATCGTCACGAGCCCGTGATCGCGGCCGAGCGCCACGGCTGCTTCGAGGTCGGGAATCCTCATCGTCGGGTTCGAAATCGTCTCGACATAGATGGCCCGCGTCTCCGGCCGCACGAGAGCGGCCCAACCGTCCGGGAGCTCAGGATCGATCAGATCGACGGAGATCCCCAGGCGCGGAAGCTCGTCAGTAACGAACGAGTGGGTTCCCCCGTATAGCAGGCGTGAGAACAGGATGTGGTCGCCGGATCCAACAACGCTGAGGATCGCCGTCGTGATTGCCGCCATGCCGCTGGCGGTGACGAGTGCCGCGTCCGCTCCCTCCAGCGTGGCGAGCTTTCTCGACAATGCTTCCTGGTTCGGCGTGTTGTTCAACCGGATATAGCGAATGTCGTCGTAATCGACTTCGCCGTCACACTCGAAATTCGCCGATTGGAAGATCGGCAGGACGACGGCGCCCTCGATGCCCGGCCGCGGGTCACCTGAATGGATCAGCCGGGTGTCGATCTCCCATCGCTCATCTGACATAGGCTCTCCGGGGTTTATCAGCGGAAGCCGTACCGTACCTTCCGGAGTTCTCTCCGGTCAAGCGAAGTTGCGAGCCGCTCGACTGGCTCCCCGGCCGACGGCGGTCGATATTCGGGCGCTTCACCTTTGCGACCATCTAAGGAGTCCGATGACTGCACGGCATGGCAGGACCAGCTTTATAGGCGCGATCGGTGCTCTGACGAGTCTGGTGCCGACTTTGGTGCCAACTCTCCTTCCGGCCTTGTTACCGGTTTTCCTGCCAATAATCCTCACGGCGGCCTGCGGCGGGTCTCCGGACGGGCAGGCGGGCGGGACGGCCTCGTTGATTCTGCGAGGCGGCAACGTGATCACGATGAACGGCGCTAATCCGCGGGCGGCGGCCGTCGCGATCAGGGACGACCGGATCGTCTACGTGGGCAGCGACGAGGGCGCCGATGCGTGGCGGGGTTCCGCGACGCGAGTGATCGATCTGGCCGGAGCGACCGTACTTCCGGGCCTCACCGACGCACATGCTCATCTGATGGGAACGGGACGGCTCAAAGCGCGAATCAACGTGCGCGAGACGACCTCATTTCAACAGGTTCTCGATGCGGTCGCGGATGCGGTGGTCGAAGCCGAACCGGGGGACTGGATCGTCGGCCGCGGCTGGCACCAGGAAAAATGGACGGATCAGCCCAAGCTGACTGTCCGGGGCTTTCCCGTGCACGAAGCGCTGAGCGCGATTTCGCCGGACAACCCCGTGGCGATCCGGCACGCCTCGGGTCACGGTCGACTGGCCAATGCCCGCGCCCTGGAGGCGGCCGGGATCACGGCGGAGACGCCGGATCCTTTCGGCGGAGAGATCCTGCATCTGCCCGACGGCCGCCCGTCCGGAATGCTGCTCGAGAATGCGGAGAACCTCGTCGAAGACGCCTACCAGGAATGGCTCGACGCACAGAGCCCCGCCGAGCGGATGGCGGACGAGCGGCAGGCGCTGCGGCTCGGGATCGAGGAGTTTCTGCGGAACGGGATCACACAGGTGCAGACGCCTCCAGCGAATGAATATCGCGGGGCGGATGAGGAAGAGGTGGCGCTGTATCGGGCGGCCCTGGAGGCCGGCGAGCTGAAGCTCCGCGTATGGACGATGCTGGACGGCAACTTCGTGACCGACGAAATGCTCGCGCGGCTGCGCATGATCGGCGAGGGTGGGAACCGGCTCACCGTCCGGGCCATCAAGGGATATGCGGACGGCGCGCTCGGCTCGCGCGGCGCGCTGCTGCTCGAGCCCTATGCCGACGATCCGACGCTCGGCGAGGAGCGGATGCCGCGTCAGCGGCTGGAAGAGATCGTCGAGCTGGGTCTCAGGTACGACTACCAGGTGGCGATCCATGCGATCGGCGACGCGGCGAATCGACGAGTGCTCGACATCTATGCGGAGGCGTTCGCCCGCCACCCCCAGGAAAGCCTGGACGCGAGGTTCCGGATCGAGCACGCCCAGATCCTTCACCCGGACGACGCGCCCCGGTTCGCGGAGCTGGGCGTGACGGCTGCCATGCAGGGAATCCATGCCACGTCGGACGGTCCGTGGACGCCGACACGCCTCGGAGACCAGCGTACGCACGACGAAGCATTCGCGTTTCGACCCCTCCAGGAATCCGGCGCTTTGATTCTGAACGGAACGGACTCGCCGGTCGAGCGCGTCAGCCCATTCGCTTCCATGGCCGGAATGACGGTCGGGCTGATGAACAACGGGGAGGTGTTCAACCCCCACCACCTTCTCACACGCGAGCAGGCCCTCGCCGCCTACACGATCAATCCGGCGATCGCGGCTTTCGAGGAAGACCTCAGGGGCTCGATCGTCGTCGGAAAGCTCGCCGACTTCACGATCACGGCCGAGGACCCACTGACCGTGGCGGACGAGCGACTGGCCGACACTCGGGTGGTGATGACGATCGTCGGCGGGGAGATCGTCTACTCGGCGAGCGGTTTCCAGCCGGCGAGCGCGGCGATGCGGTCGGAGAACAGCCTGGCAAGCCGGGTCGCGATTGGCCCGGGTCGGCCATCGCCCACGGGCCCGCCGTTCACCCGCACGATAGGCATGATCTCGGTGGTCGTGCCGGCGAGGAACAACTCGTCGGCTGTCTCGAACTCGGCCAGTGTCATGGCGCGCATCGCCACGGGAATTCCATCGGACCCGCATAGTTCCAGCGCCACCGCCCGCGTAATGCTCGGCAGGATGTAGTTACTCTCCGCCGCTGTCCGAACGATGCCGTCCACCACGCCGAACAGGCTCGTGCGGGTACACTCGATCGCCATCCCGTCCCGGACGAGGACCGCCTCATACGCACCGGCCTCGGCCGCTTTCTGCGCGGCCAGGCAGTTGGCGAGCAGCGAGACGGACTTGATGTCGCAGCGTGTCCAGCGGTGGTCAGCCGCCGTGACGACGTCGACCCCCACCGAGGCGTCGGTGGTTGCCGTGAACGCCCACGCAGTGGCATAAACGGTCGGGGAAACCGCCGGATCGGGGAAGTGATGGGCGCGAGGAGCAACCCCCCGGGTCACCTGGACGTACACGACCGCGTCCTGGGTCTCCAGGCCGTTGAGGCGGATCAGTTCGCCGCACACTTCAGCCAGCATCCCGGCTTCCACGCCCTTGATGCGGATCGCGGCCAAACCGTCAGCCAGCCTGCGTGTGTGCGCGTCCATCTCGAATGCGTGGCCGCCGTACATCCGCACGACCTCGTAGATCCCGTCCGAAAACAGGAAGCCGCGGTCGTCCGGTGATATCCTCACGTCGGCCTTCGGAACGTAGGCTCCGTTAAAGAACACTGTGGCGCTCATGCGGCTCCGTCCTCAGGGGTTACGTCGTGTCCGTACGGAGCATGAATATCACGCCGGGCTGATCCACGAAACGCCACCCCGGCGTGGACGCGTCAGGCGTCGGAGCCTGCGTCAGCGTCAGGCGTCTGCATTCGTGTCGGCGTGCTGGTCAGGGTCATCCACTTCAGGATTCTGACTCTCCGGATTGATCCCCATCCCGCTGATCTTCCCGTCAGGCTCGATCACCAGTCGGAAGACGAACGGCTCATCCAGGTTCGAGAACGTTGCCGTGTGCCAGAACTGGGGCTTGCCGTGCCGCATCCAGTAGCGTTGCGAGATCACTTCCTGTTGCGAGCCGATCTGCTCGAACAGGCCCATCATCCGATCCAGAATGACGTCTGCTGATCCGAAGCTTTCCTTCATTCCGTCGGTGAAGTTACCGTGCAGGTCTTCAGCGTCGTAGTTGAGGATCATGTCCATGTACCTGGCGCCGAGCTCCATCGAATCGGCGGGTAGGTGCGGACCACTCGCCTCCGTTACGTCTGCCTCTGCCGCCTGGTCCTGAGCAGCAACAGGCGCCGCCATACCCAGGATCATCAGGCCGACCGCACTGAGCTTCGTCCAGTTTCCCATGCTTCACGCTCCGATGTTGCCGTTGACTTGATATTCGCCGACCACCGTACGCAGGTTTCACCGGGCAGGTTTCCAGACTGCGCAGGCCACTCGGGAAAACTGTCGTCAGGGCGGTACAGCTATTCGTTGCCTGTGGCGTGACCGCAACAGTAAGGGGCGGAATGCGTATCCCGAAAAGATATTGCAACCTCTTGTGCTGCTGGTGGATGCAGTGTAGTCAAAAAGAGGGTGCCCGCGCGGCATGAACATCGCTGCAGTTTGCTGCGGGCCATCCCAGCGGCCCTGGTGTCGGGGGGAATATCCCCACTCGGGGATGCTAGGTGTCGTTGGGGGTCCACCTGATATGCGCGAGCCGCCGAGGTGTCGTGGGGCGACGAGCGCTCAATTTTTTGTGGTTCAGTTGCCGGTTCGCATGTACCGACAACACGCTAAGGAAAGTGGGTAGGAAATGAAGGGGCTTCGAGTAAGACTGGGAAATGAAAAGGGCACGGCGATCGCGCTGGTCGCTCTGTCGATGGTAGCGCTGATTTCGGCGATTGCCCTGGCCGTCGACGTAGGTATGCTCGTTACGGCCCGGACGGAGGCCCAGCGTGTGGCCGACCTGTCGGCGCTCGCCGGCGCCGCAATCCTTCTGAAGAATCCGAATGACGAGACTACCGCCCGCTCGGAGGCCATCAAATTCGCGGCCTTCAACACAGTTCAGGGTGACGTTACCGTGGTGCTGCCCGGTGACGTGGCCGTGGACCTCGATTCCAGTACGGTTACCGTGCAGGTAATGCGGACCCAAACCCGTGGCACGCCCGTAGGCACATTCTTCGCCCGCGTGTTCGGCGTGAACTCGGTAGATATCACGGCGGTCGCGACGGCGATCGCGGAACCTGTGGGCCCGGATTTCACCACGGAATGCCTGCTCCCGATCATGCTGCCCGACCGCTGGGCGGAGGGCGGTTCGCCGGGCTCCTACAGCTACCCCGGGATTGACGATTCCTTCGACCCCGAGACGGATCCGCTGAGCAAGGATTTCGACGACGACGGCGAGTATGACACTTACTATTCGCCCTATCCCACGGGGGACCCGCCCCCTTATCCCGCTGGGGACCCGGTCGTGACCGGCTACAACGACAGCATGATCGGCAAGAAGATGGATATTCATAAGGCGGGCGGAGGCGGTGGCGGGATGACCAACGACTGGTACTTCCCATGGACGCCGCTGGACGCCGAAGACCAGCTCGCCGACGGCGGACCCGGCGGGGCAGAGTACTTGAGCCGGTTCACCACCTGCATGGTTGGGGGCTACGGGGTCGGCGACTATGTCCTGACCGAGCCGGGCGCGATGGTTGGCCCGACGAACTTCGGCTTCGACGACGTCTTCAATACTGATCCTTTGACGTACTGGAAAGGTGATGAGACCGGATGCCCATGGAACGATGCCATTGAGAATCCCGATGGCACCTTTGGCGCCTGCTACTACGACTCGCCCCGAGTCAAGCCCATGCCGATGTTCGATCCGACTCAGGCGCCTGATAACGGGCGCAAGGCCGTTCAGCTCACAAACTTTGGTTCGGTGTTCATTCTAGAACCCCAACCGGGCAATAATTTCTCGGCCATCTGGCTAGGACTTTCGGTCAACGGAAACAGCAGCAGCGACCCCGTCGAAGGACTGCCGAAGTACATTCACCTGATTAAGTAGTCTGCCGCTCGCGACCCGCGGCCAACGCACCAGGAAAGGCCCTGCTCTCCGGAGCAGGGCCTTTTTTTGTGTGCAGAAACACGCGATCGAGTATCTTACTGCAAATTAGTCGGTTCGCATGACCGAGACGTAGCAGGAAGGCGGGCACGACATGAAGGGGCTCAGAGGCAAGCTGGATAACGAGAAAGGTGCGGCGATCGCACTGGTTGCGCTGTCGATGGTGGCCCTTATTTCGGCCATCGCCCTGGCAGTCGACGTCGGCATGCTCATGAATGCACGCACTGAGGCCCAGCGCGTGGCCGACCTTTCAGCGCTCGCTGGGGCCGGCATCCTGGCAATCAATCCGGACGACGAGGACGCCGCCCGAATCGAGGCGATCGATTTCGCGTTGCTCAACACGGTCCAGGGCGACGTGGCAGTAGTGCTGCCCGGCGACGTGGCCGTGGATCTGGATGAAAACACGGTCACCGTGCAAGTGATGCGAACCCAGACACGCGGAACGCCTGTGGGCACCTTCTTCGCCCGCGTGTTCGGGGTGAACTCGGTGGACATCACTGCGGTGGCGACGGCGATCGCTGAACCTGCCGGACTGGATTCCGGCACTGACTGTCTGCTCCCGATCATGCTGCCCGACCGCTGGGCAGAGAGTGGCTCGTCGC
>CBDUXS010000027.1:0-11032 GCA_965371255.1 uncultured bacterium | reverse complement strand
CGGGCGCCAGCAGTTCATCCACCTCGTCATCGCGGCGCACGAAAAACCTGCGCGTGTCGAAATTGGACGGAAGTTTGTCGAGCGGTAGAAACACCAGCCACAGCGTGTCCCGTCGCGCCGCCAGACGAAGAATCTCAGCCTCGGATCGTTCCGCGAGCCATTCTCCGGCGAGCTGGCCGGGCAGTCGGGACTCCGGTCGCGCAGGCATCAGCGCGCGCGACAGGTCGATGGGCCAGACATACGGTACGCGAGTCAACCCGACAGCCAGGCCCTCTCGCGGCTCGATGTCGGGTACCGTGACCGAGTCGGCCGGCGCCTCAACGTCCTGGGCGAACGCGTTCTCCGGCAGCACGGCCGTAGCGCCTGCCGAGAGAGCCAGGAGTGTTACAAGGCCTCTCCGGCGGGACGAGAAGATTCGATTGAACAGACGCAGGACTCCGCTCACACAACTCGGGTGAATTCTGGACGGCGGTCGGGCAAGTCTAATTCAGTCATGTCGGCTGAATATAGACGACCCTGTCGGGTGGGGAAACAAATTCAGAAGCTATGAGTTCCGATCAGAACGTTAGTGTCATTACCGCCCAGTCGGCGATCGCCTGGCCACCGCGGCTGGCCGGAAAATAGTCCATCGACAACATTTCTTTTCGCAGCTTTCGGGCAAACCCGGAATTCGGAATGCGCGGCTGGACGAGGATCTCCCCCGTCGGTCTTCCTTGCGCGTCCACGAGTACGCGAACCGTAACGACCATGCCTTTGACATCGTTCGGCGGACGCCAGACAGGAATGATGGACCTGGGTGTCGCGACCGTGCGTCGAGTGCGTCCCGCGGCGTTGTTTCCGCCGTCTCCACCGCCGTCCGCACCCGGAAGGCCCGGACCGGAGACATCGGAGATCAGGGTGGCTCCCCCGCTCGGTCCCGCGAGTTCAGTCGGCAGCACCCGCTGCTCCGGCTCTTGTACCGCTACCTCCGGTTCCACGACACGCGGTTGGCGGGCGGGTGGAGCAGGGATGATGATCGGGCGGGGTGCGGCTATGGCGATCGCAAGCATCTCCCCCCCGCCTGCAGCCGCGCGGAAATTCGACGCTCGCGGGCCGGCGGCCAGCGAACCCGTCACTGCGGGGCCGGACGTCCGCCAGGCGACCAGGAGCAGGACGTGCACGAGCGCCGACAGAGCAAACCCCACGACCAGGGGTCGCCTGTTCCGCGCCGAATTGCGGCGCGTAGGCTCCATGCCATATAGCTGCTCGTCTTGCACGACACGCTCCCGATGAGTCACGCGGATCTTCCGTCAGTGCCACTGTCGTCTTGCTCCTTTGTATCGCCAGACCGAAGCCAGAGTTCCTTGCTACGCTCCTGTGGGCCGGTCAGATTGGCCCTTCGTTCGAGGCCGCGATCGGTCGGCCGACCTTGCCCACACGGCTCGAAAGCTGATCGAGAGCGTCTCGTTGAATCCTCGTATTGGAAGTTTGCTTCTCCTCCTGGCCATTTCCGGATGCTGGCGGATAGGAGACCCGACATCGAGCGAAGCCCTGGTGTCCTGGGCCGCATTCCCCGATACGGTAGTCGCGGGCGAGGTGTTCTCGATGGAGTTCGCCGGCCCGATTACGCCCAACGCATGCGGACGACTGGATACGGCAACCGTCTCCGTAACCGACACCAGCGTGATTCTGGCAGCGCGGCGCGTCACGTACGATGCGGCCTGCTCCAAGACGCCGATCAGTTTCTACGAGGCCCGCCCGCTGCGACTTGCGGCCGGGTCCTATGTCGTACGCGGAGCACAGCGGACCTTCGGCCGAATCGTGGCAGTGGATTCCGGTAGCTTCTCACTCATGCGCGTGTCTGGTGAGGGTACCGTTCGAGCCAGGGGCGGATGTACTCTGTTCGGACCGGGTCGGTTGGGAAACCAACGACCGTTCGCGCTCATCGGTCACGCCCGGGACGTCGCCGCGGCTCTCGACATCGATCGCGTCGTCTGGATCCGGGGTACGCTGTCGGGGTTCAGCATGTGTGGTAGCTTCGGGTCGCGTCCGTCGATTCGGGTCGCAGAATTGATGATCCGCGATGGATCCTCCGAAGACTATTACGCGGATCGCGCGGACTGAGAGCCAACGCGCCGGGAACACGGGAGAATCGATGGTTCTGTACGGAGAGGGGGATATGGGGTCGACGGCGGTCAATGCCGCGTTCAACCAGCGGTTGGCTGGAGAACTGGGCGAGATGCGCTCGCAGGGTGTGCACAAGACGCTGCAGCACATACTCGGAAATCAGGGCCCGGTCGTCGAACTCGAAGGCTACGGCGAAACTGTGAATCTGTGCTCGAACAATTACCTCGGGCTCTGTGACCGGCCCGAAGTCGTGGAGGCCGTTCGCGAGGGGGCTGCGAAGTACGGCGCCGGAACTTCGTCGGTGCGATTCATCTGCGGAACGTTCGACATCCACCGCGAGCTGGAAGACCGGATCGCCGACTTCCTCGAGACGGAGGCCGCCCTCACCTTCACTTCCTGCTGGAACGCCAACGAGGGACTGTTCGCTCCGCTCCTCGGCCCGGACGACACACTGATCTCGGATGAATTGAACCACGCCTCGATCATCGATGGCGTCCGGCTGTGCAAAGCGCAGCGTCACATTTATCGGCACATGGATCTCGACTCCCTCGAGAGCGTTTTGAAGCAGACCGCGGGCGCTCGCCACCGCCTCGTGATGACGGATGGCGTGTTCAGCATGGAAGGAGAGATCGCCCCGTTGCCGGGCCTGCGCGCGTTGTGCGATCGGTATGATGCGTTGCTGGCCGTCGATGACTCGCACGCGACGGGAGTGCTGGGCGATACGGGCCGCGGGACGCCGGAGCATTACGGCATGCACGGAGAGATCGACATCATCACTTCGACGCTGGGCAAGGCGCTCGGAGGCATGGCCGGAGGGTTCATCGCGAGCAGCCGACCGGTGATCGATTTCCTGACGCAACGATCGCGCACTCAGCTGTTCACAAACGCCCTTGCACCACACTCGGCGGCAGGCGCCCTGGCGGCGATCGACGTGCTGGAGACACATCCGGAACTCGTGGACCGGCTGCGGGAAAACACGGCGTATTTCCGGCGTGAGTTGACCGGCCTCGGATTCGATCCGATCGAAGGCGACACACCGATCGTGCCGGTCATCGTCGGGGAGACCGCGGCAGCCATCGAATTGAGTACGCGACTGCTGGACGAAGGCGTGTTCGTCATCGGCTTCGGGTTTCCGGTTGTGCCGAAAGGTGAGGCCCGAATCCGCTGCCAGATTTCGGCGGCCCACGAACGAGAGCACCTCGATCGCACTCTCGCCGCGCTCCACAAGGTCGGATCGAGTCTGGGGGTGATCTGAGCATGCCCGAGCTGACACTGGCCCCGTCTCTGCTGGCCGCGGATTTCGCAAGACTCGGCGATGAAGTCGCCGCCTGTGAAGACGCAGGGGCCACCTGGTTTCACTTCGATGTGATGGACGGCCACTACGTGCCGAACCTGAGTATCGGCATCCCGGTTCTGGAATCGTTGCGGGCCGTGACGGAGTCGTTTCTCGACGTTCACCTGATGATCGACAATCCGGAAGTGTTCCTCGAGCCGTTCGCGGATGCCGGCGCAGACCTGATCACGATTCATCAGGAAGTATCCACGAACCTCCACCGCGACCTGCACGAGATCCGGCGGCTGGGCAAGAAGGCCGGGATGGCGATCAACCCTTCCACCCCCGCATCGACTCTTACCGACGTGCTGCCGGACCTGGACCTGGTACTCGTGATGACCGTGAACCCCGGATTCGGTGGCCAGTCGTTCATTCAGGCCGCAACGCAGAAAGCAACGAGCTTGCGGACCATGGCGGATGAACTCGGGTTGATTGACCTGCACGTCGAGGTGGACGGAGGTGTGGGCCCCGAAACGGCGCCTGCCGCAGCCCGGGCCGGAGCGGATGTCCTGGTAGCAGGATCGTCAGTCTTTCGAGGTCCCGGGACGATCGCGGAGAATTATCAGGCTATCTGGAGGTCCATTGAGGCCATCGTTTGACCTCTCGTTGACCCCGGTCGTCCGAGCACGACTGCTCCGGGAAGCTGCCGCGGCCTATCCGCTGGAAGCGTGCGGCGCGCTGCTCGGATCGGCAGACGAGGTATCCGGTGTACATCCGCTCCCGAATCGGGCGCCGGACCCGACGGAAGCCTTCGTGATCGATCCGGCTGAATTGGAACCTCTGTTGAGACGCGAAGCGGACGGCGGACTGCCGGTACTCGGCTTCTATCACTCCCACCCCGACAACGAGCCCGTGCCCTCGACCCGGGATCTGGAGGACGCCTGGCCCGGCTACTGGTACGTCATCGTAGGAGTAGACCGGGGGCTCGGCGGACCGCCTATGGCCTGGAAAATCGATTCTGCTCCCGCCGGGCCGGCGGATTACCATGGCTGAGGTTCGCGTTCACGTTCCGCTTCCCTTGCGCTCGTTTGCCGGCGATGCGGCCACGGTCGCCGTGGAAGCCGACTCGGTGGACGGTGTGCTGGCCGCCGTGCGCAGCGAATATCCTGCCCTCGCTGCCCGCCTCCTTGCGGACGACGGACAGGTGCGGCCTCATGTAAACCTGTTTCTGAACGGCCGGGATGTTCGCGGGCTGCAGGCCTGCGATCTCGACATCGACGGGCCCGCCGAACTCACGATCGTTCCGTCCATCGCGGGGGGCGCGCCCGACCTCAGCCGCGAGGAACGTCTCCGATACCACCGCCAGTTGATCCTGCCGGAACTGGGCGCTGAAGGCCAGCGTCGGCTTCGAGCCGCGGGCGTTCTCATCGTTGGAGCCGGAGGATTGGGATCGCCGGCTGCCCTTTACCTCGCTGCCGCCGGACTCGGTCGGATCGGCATCGTGGACGGTGACGTTGTCGAGGTGTCGAACCTTCACCGGCAGATCCTGCACGACACGCCGTCGATCGGAACAGGTAAGACGGCTTCGGCGAGAGTGCGACTGAAGGCGTTGAATCCGGAGGTCGAGGTCGTCGAATTCCCGCACCGGGTGGACTCGTCGAACGCCCTCGAGATCCTGCAAGGCTGGGACGTGGTCGTCGACGGCAGCGACAATTTTCCCACCCGATATCTGATCAACGACGCTTGCGTACTGCTCGGGATTCCGTTGGTGTACGGAGCGATTCATCGGTTCGACGGCCAGGCGTCGATCTTCGCGGCGGACGGTGGTCCGTGCTATCGCTGCCTGTTCCGGGATCCTCCGCCCCCCGGTCTCGCGCCGAACTGCGCCGAAGCGGGCGTACTGGGGGCGTTGCCCGGAATCGTGGGATCGATCCAGGCTACGGAGACGATCAAGTTGATCGCCGGGATCGGGAGTCCGTTGATCGGACGGTTGCTGCTGATCGATGCGCTCAACAGCGAATTCCGAACCCTGGAGATTCGGCGTGATCCCGGTTGTGCGGTCTGCGGCGACGACCCGGAAATACACGAACTCACCGACTATGAAGTGTTCTGCGCCGAGTCTGCGGAAGGCGACGGTCAGAGCCTGTTTGAGATTCCCGCCGGATTCAGGCTGCCGGTGCCCCGTCCTGAACTCGATGCCCTCGAGTTGAAGGAACTACTGGACGCCGGCAAACCACCGATTCTCGTGGACGTAAGGCAATCGGCGGAACACGCGATGTCGAATCTCGACGACCTCGGCGCGGTGTCATTGCCGATCGAAGAGCTGGAGCAGCGGCTCGACGAATTCGATTGGGGTGCGGACACGGTACTGTTTTGCCGAACGGGCCGACGTTCGATGGAAGCCGTCGAATTTCTTCACAGCCGGGGCTATGTCAGGACCCTGAATCTGGCCGGAGGAATCAACGGATGGGCACGGGACATCGACCCGAGCCTTCCGATCTACTGATTTGCCGGCCTGCTGCCGGCCTGCTAACGGCCTACTGACGCGCGTCGAGGCGAGTTCCGATACGAATCTGGCGAACGTCGCGGACTCCGGGGATCTCCCGCAAGCGCACCAACTGATCGGCGGATAGCTCGGCATCGAGGCTCACCGCACCGAGGGCGTGTCCCGTATCGCGGTCCCGTGACTGGTGGAATTCGGCGATATTGACCCCGGCTTCAGCGAGCACCGTACCGAGGCCGCCGATCACTCCGGGAACGTCTGCGTGGGCCACGAACAGGAGTGTCCCGACCGGCGTGATCTCGACTCGAAACGCATCCACTCGAAGCAGGCGCGGCTCGCCGCGAGCCGTAAGCTTGCCGGCGACCTGGCGCGTCTCTTCGCCGGCTATCGAAGTCAGCTCGATCCAGTCCTTACCGCGGCCTTGCGGCCCGACGCGGGATCTGCTCACCTCTATCCCCCGCTCTTCTCCGAGCACCAGCGCATTGATCACGTTGAGCGGACCCGCGAGGCGATGCGTCAAATATCCCTGTACGGCAGCCGAGGCTACGAGTTGGAGAAGCGCCCCCGGAGGACCCGTGTAGCGCACCGAGATCGTCTCGGTCGCTCCTCCCGTAAGCTCTCCCAGAACGGTGCCCAACCGCCGTGCCAGATCGAGAACATCGCCGGCGCGGTCGCGGTCTTCCGCGGGGACGGACGGTACGTTCACGGCGCTGCGCAAATCCCCCTGCAGCAGCGCGTCCCGCACGGCACGTGCGATCTCGATGGCAACTTCCCGTTGGGCCTCCGGCGTGGAGGCCCCAAGGTGCGGCGTCATGATGAGATTGGGAATATCACGCAGCGGATGCTCAACCGGTAAAGGTTCTTCCTCGTACACGTCGAGGGCCGCGCCGCGCAGCGATCCCTCGCGCAGGGCGCTCGCCAGCGCCGCCTCGTCGACGATGCCTCCCCGCGCGGCGTTGATCAGAATCGCGGTCGGACGCATGCGAGCCAGCTCGGCCGCTCCGATCAGTCCACGGGTTGAATCCCCCAGGGGCACATGCAAGGTGACGAAATCCGACGTCTCGAGCAGCGACCCCAGAGGGAGCACCTCGACGCGCAGATCCGCGGCCCGTCTTGCCGTGAGGTAGGGATCCGTTACGACGACGCGTAGTCCGAAGGATTGGGCCCGACGAATTACCTCCGTCCCGATGCGGCCGGCGCCGACGACACCGAGGGTCTTGCCCGCCAGCTGCGCGCCGTTGATCGATTTCCGGTCCCAGCGTCCTTCCCGCATCGAGGCTGCCGCTTCCGGAATGCCGCGAGCCGCGCACAACAGCAGGGCGAACGTGAGCTCCGCGGTCGATACCGAATTACCCGCAGGGGCATTCAGAATTGCGATCCCCCGGCGCGTCGCTGCGTCGAGATCGATATTGTCCAGGCCCACGCCTGCCCGGCCGATCACTTCGAGCGAATCCGCGTGCTCGAGCAATTCCGCATCGGCCACCGTGGCGCTGCGCACGATGAGCCCGGAACACCCACCGAGACCGGCGAGCAATTCATCTCGCGATAGACTGGAGAAATCGTCGACAATCAGGCCGGGAGAGGCACGCAGAATCTCGAGGCCTTCGTCCGACAGTGGGTCGGCGAGAACGAGTCGCTTCTCAACCATTCACGTTTCCCTTGACCATGGTGGCCTGTCCAACGGGCTCTCTGCCGCTCGCGCCGAGGGCTGCCCTGGTCGCGCCCAGCACGACCTCGAGCTCGGCTTCGGTGTGATCGCCCATGTGTCCGATCCGGATGAAAGACTCCTTGAGCTTTCCATACCCGGCCGCGATCGTGATACGTTCGTCGGCAAGATGCCGTACGATGGCCGGCCCGGAGACACCATCGGGCAACGAGATCGCCGTGACCGTCGGCGACCGAAAGCCGGACGGCGCCAGAACACGGAATCCACGGCCTGTGGATTCGGCCAGGCCCGCTGTCCACTCCGCCGTCCGCCGAGCCATTCGCTCATGCCGGGCAAACCGCTCGTCCAGGCCCTCTTCCGAGATTCTGCCGAGTTGGAATTGCAGGGCATAGAGCAACGACACGGCGGGGGTATTCGTCGTCGAGTATTCGCGAGCACGCCGATCGAATTCGATCAGATCGAAGTAGAAACTCCGGCCCGGGATAGACGCCGCCCGGTCGAGCGCCCTGTCGGAGGCGGCGGCGAACGCGAGTCCGGGTGGTAACGCCAGCGCTTTTTGCGACCCTGTGAGCAGGAAGTCCAATCCCCACTGTTCGAACTCCATCCTCGCCCCGCCGACCGAGGTGACGCCATCGACAGCGAGCAGCACGTCGTCGAATTCCGATACCACGGCAGCCAGCTCGGCGACCGGATTCATTACACCCGTCGATGTCTCGGAATGCACCACAGTGATCAGATCGTAGCGATCGGGGGCCGCCGAGAGAGCATCTCGAAGTTGCCCGGCGGTGTTCGGCTTACCCCACGGCACGTCGAGCCGATCGGCCGGCCGGCCGCAGTGTTCGGCGATCGCATGGAATCGGGCACCGAAGGCGCCGCATACGAGGCAGAGCACGCGACGTCGACTCAGATTGGTGACCGCCGCTTCCATGAATCCGGTTGCGGAGGACGTGGACACGTAGACCGGCCGATTCGCCCCGAACAGCCGGCGCAGCGGCTGATCGACGGACTCCAGCAGCTCGCGCATTTCAAGTCCGCGGTGTCCGATCACGGGGCGTCCCATTGCCTCGAGAACGTCCGGGTGCACTTCGGTAGGACCGGGCAGGAAAAAGCGGCCGAAATCGGCGTGTGGAGTCATTGGCAGCTAAAGTCTATCGGCAACTGTCTGCGGGCAAGATGCACGGGAAAGGTTGACGGCGTCGGGCCCGGCTCAGAAGTTTCCGCCCGCACGGACGCGGCACGGTGCCGGGGTGGTCACAGCACGTTCACGAGAAGGCGGCGGTGTATATGCGGTATCTGGTGATGACGGAGGTCCCGCCAGAGGAAGTGCTCCAACGCGCTCGGCAGTTCTTTGCCGAACACTCCCGTCTTACCGTCGAGGAGCCGGCGGCCGATTTCCTGCGCTTCACGGGTGAGTCGGGGTCGGCTGACATCAGCGTGGACCGGGCGCACGGGCACACAAACGTCCGCGTGGAAACCGATCGAGTCGCCGGTCTCGACATCACGGACCTCACGAAGCGCTTCCTGTACACTCTGGGGCACGTATGACTTCCGATCGAGACCCGATTACGGTTCGGCTCGTCATGCCCGACCGCTGGCTGGAGCATGTGGCGGAGCTTCCGCGCGACACGCCGGTTGCCTCGGCGAAGGCAGAAGGTCTCCGGGCCCTGTTGCACCGCGACTCGGATGATCCGGGCGACTTTTATGTCGAGTACGCGGAACGGCGGGTAGCGGATGAATCCCAGACGCTTGACGACATTGGTTTCAAGCCCAGGGAAATCCTCTCGATCCGCGCGTATGATCTGGGGCACTACCGGCGTTTCGAAGGCTGATCTGCCAGTCGGTTGAAGTAGGTCCGCGTCTCCCGCACTACGATTCCCGACAGCAAGACGAGGCCGACCAGGTTCGGGAACGCCATCATGAAGTTCATCAGTTCAGAGACCATCCACACGACATCCAGCTTCACGGTCGAGGCCACCGCAATCACGGCGACGAACGCCAACCGGTATGGCACCACAGCACGGGACCCGATCAGATACTGCAGATTCCGCTCCCCGTAATACGCCCAGCCAATGATCGTGCTGAAAGCGAAACAGGTCAGGCTCACCGCGACGAACCAGCTGCCGGCGCTTCCGGGAAGCGCGGAAGAGAAAGCCAGTTGCGCGAGCGTCGCGCCTTCCGCTCCGCTGGTCCATGCGCCCGTAGTCAACAACACCAGTCCTGTCAGCGTGCAAATGACGATGGTGTCAATGAACGTCTGTGTCATCGAAATCAGCGCCTGCCTTACCGGCTCGTGCGTTCGAGCGGCAGCTGCCGCGATGCCTCCGGTACCAAGGCCCGATTCGCTGGAAAATACGCCACGCGCCATGCCGTTTCGCAGCGCCTGGCCGATCGTGTACCCGGCCACTCCTCCACCGGCCGCACGGCCGTTGAACGCCCCGTCGAAAATGGCCTCGAAGGCGGCGGGCAGGGCATCGGCGTGCTGTAGAATGACCCACACGGCCACGCCGGCGTAGCCGATCAGCACCACGGGGATAACCACGCCGGCGAAGCGACCGATCGACTTGATCCCGCCGAAAATGACCGCTCCCGCCAGCAGCGCGGTCACGATTCCCACACCGAATCGCGGCAGACCGCTGACGTTGCTCACGGCTTCCGCGATGGCTTGAGACTGGATGCCGTTCCCGATGCCGAATGCCGCTATTGACGCGAACAGAGCAAACGTGACAGCCAGCACGCGGCCGAGTCGACCCCATCGGATACCATTCTCGAGGTAGTGCATCGGGCCGCCGCTCTTCTCTCCGCGCGGGTCCGTCTCCCGGAATCGGACGCCAAGCACGGCCTCGGAGTACTTCGTGGCCATGCCGACGAATCCGGCTACCCACATCCAGAACAGCGCCCCGGGCCCTCCGGCCGTGAGCGCCGTCGCTACCCCGACGATGTTGGCCGTACCCACCGTCGCGGCGAGGGCGGTCATCAGGGCCTGAAAGTGCGAAATATCGCCCGCCCCGTCCGTTTCATCGCGCTGAAACAGCACCAGGGCCAGCGCGTGAACGAGCCGCCGGAATTGCAGGCCGCGAAGCAGGATCGTTAGATATAGCCCGGTACCCGCGAGCATCAGGATCAGGGGGGTCTCCCAGACCGCGTCACGGAGGAATTCGAGAGCCACGATCACGGTGTGGTCGCTCGGTCAGGCGGGCGGGAGTTTGTCAGTCGGCCAGGAATCATCGCCAGGCTTGGACGGAGGGGCGGGGAAAGAGCTAAGAGATTACGGGCTCTCTCCCTGCACGTCAATCAAATACGACTGGGTCGTACCGTAAATCGGAGTTGCCATGACAGACCTGAGGGTCGGACTGGAAGATATCTGCGCGCGGCTCGGCTTTTCGCAGATACCTGATGTTCTCGAATCACTCGCCAATGCCGTTCTGAGAGGCCATCACATCGGCATACTCGCGGCCGAAGGATCTGGAAAAGGAGCCCTGATCGG